>JAKBDW010000100.1:0-7125 GCA_021834245.1 Pseudomonadota bacterium | reverse complement strand
CGATCGCGTTGCTGATCGCATCCATGGTGTCGGTGAGCGGACCGCTCTCGAACAGGCTGTGCTGGATCCAGCTTCCGAGTACCGCAACGCGATAGGTCGGACGAAACTTCCTGGTTTGAGGCGTGTAATCCAGATAGCCGAGCTTCAGCAGGCTTTTGAGCAGCATCGTGGTGCTGGACTGCGGCAATCCGAGTGCGCACGCGATCTCGGTGACTGTCGCGGCGTGTTTGTTTTCCCGGAAGTATTCTAGAATTGCTAAGGTACGTTCCGCGGATTTGACGGCTGCGCCGGACGCTGGTTTCGATTTTGCCGACATGCCAAGGACGCATCAATTGATCGACCGCATCTTGCTCGTCTGCGGTTTAAAAGTCTATGGGATTGGAGATGATGCCCTGCGCGTGCTCGAAGCAGTCCTCTCCGCATTAGCCGAATGACGGTCGTCGCAAACCGCAATACCTATCCGGCACCGCCGCTTGCGGCGACGTGCTTTGAGTCGACAGGTGCCTCGATTGCGGATCCCTTGTGCTCATTCCGGTGCCCCCTGCTCAAAACATGAACTCGCCGCCGTTGACGTGGATAACCTGCCCGCTGACGTATTTCCCGCTGTCGGCTGCGAGATAGAGGCAGGCCTCGGCGATGTCTTCCGATTCGCCGGGATGCTTGATGGCAAGCCGTGCCAGAACGTGCTCCACGTTGACGTGCTTGTATTGGGCGGGATCACGCGTGGTTGCGATCGCGCCTGGTGCGACGGTGTTGCTGGTGATGCCGAAAATGCCGTATTCGCGCGCGATAGCTTTCGTAAGTCCGTGCATTCCGGCCTTCGCGGTGACGTTGTGGGCGCGCTGGTCCATATGGCCCGTGAAGCCATCATAGCCCGAGATATTGATCATCCGTCCCCAGCCTCGCTGTCGCATTTTCGGCAGCACAAAGTGGGCCAGATAAAACACTGAGTTCAAATTGTGATTTATGGTATCGCACCAGTCAGCAATCGTAATTTCCTCGAAGGTCTGGCGCAGCCGGCGGCCGACATTATTGACCGCGATATCTATAGGTCCGAAAACTTGTTCGGCGTCGGCGACGAGGCGCTCGACCTGTTTGGGATCTGACACGTCTGCCATGATGCCAACCGCGCGTCCGCCATCGTTGATGATTTCCCGCACGACGGCATCGACATTGGCGCGATTCGAGTGCCCATTGATCACGACCGCTGCACCCTCGCGGGCGAAGAGGCGGGCAATTGCGCGTCCAATGTTCTGTCCGGAACCCGTGACAACGGCGGTGCGGCCAGCCAGACGCCCGGCTGTCATCTCATGTCCTCCTTGCTGATGAACGACGGGCGCTGCATCAGTTGGTCCTGCCGCCACCGACTTCTCCCGTCAGCACACCATCCATCAATCGATAGGCCTCCCCGTCGAACTGCATCAGTTGGAGTTGTTCGATCGGAAAAAAGTCGTTTGCGTTCGTATTGATTGTAATGCCGGGCAACAGCATTCCTAATTTCAGATCTTTTAGATTGGCGGCCTGCTTCATGACATTAGACCGAGTTAGATCATCACCGCATTGCTTCAGGACCTGCACTAACGTTTGCGCAACAGCATATCCGTAGACAGCACTGGTGTCCGACTTGTCGCCCTGAGGAAGATACTTGTTCATAAAGGCAGTCCACTCCCTTACCCCCGCATCCTCCTTCCACGTCGGATCGAACGGGTCTTTAAGATAGGCGCTCGAGATGATTCCCTTCGCATTCTCGAAGCCTGCTGGCTTCAACGTGCTTGCCACCCCACTGGACGTATTGCCTATGAAATAGACTGGCTTCCAACCCAGCTCGGCGATTTTCCGGATCGCCTGAGCAGCAGCTTTTGGCGTGGTCCAGGACATGAATATATCGGCGCCGGAAGCCTTAAGCCGTGCAATCTGGGAATCGAGCGTAGGGTCCGAAACTTCATAGGACGCATCGGCAATGATCATGTTGGCTTTGTCGCCAAGACCGTCGCGTGTACCTTTCATCTGGTCCTTGCCGGCATCGTCGTTCTGCCAAAGAGCTGCGATTTTGCCATTTGGGTAATGCTCACGGATGTATTTCGTGTAGATGCGGCCTTCACTTTGATAATTGGGCTGCCAGCCCATCGTCCATGGAAACCTTTGTGGATCGCCCCACTTGGTGGCGCCGCTGGCAACGAACAATTGCGGTACGTTCTTGCCATTCATGTACTTTTGGATAGCCGAGTTGGATTGGGTGCCGAGCGGCTGAAAAATGAGGAAAACCTCATCGCTTTCGACAAGCTTTCGTGCTTGTTCGACCGCCTTCGGCGGGCTGAAGCTGTCGTCGTAACTAACGAAGGTGATCTTGCGACCGTTGATGCCACCCTCGTCGTTGATCTTTCGGAAATAGGCTTCCTCAGTCCGGCCAATCAGGCTGTAGGCGGATGCCGGCCCACTGTAAGGCATGATATTGCCGATCTTGATTTCGGTGTCGCTCGCGCCTGGATCATATTTCTTTTGCGCAAAACTCAGCGTGCTGAAGCCTATGGCACTCGAAAAGAGCGTAAGGCATGCCAGATGGAATAATTTCGATGCCATGGTTTTCTCCCTGACGTCCGGACACGGGCGCACTCTATGGTCCTCTGAGAGGAGGTGGCTTACCGCGAAGCTGACGCGGTGAGCTTTGCGCTGGCAGGAGGGAAGTTCAAGCTGCTTTGGTGCGTAGCCTCGAAGCATCATGGATGTGATGAGTAAACGTCGCCCTTGGCATGTTCGCCGCAAGCATTACATGCTCGGCAGCCCGGTCGCGCCACATGTGTGCAACTCTAGCCGAACGCGAATGGACAAACGTGCTTGGGTTGGAGAGGGTTCTTCTGGCTGACGAGCAATCCTTTATTCCAAGGTCGTAGATAGTCTTTGCCGACAGGACGAGCAAGCATGGCGGTTTCTCCTCAAACCCGCTCGCCGCGTCGCTCTTTGGCGAGCGCAGAATTATTACGACGGAATCCGTCCGGATCTTACCCAATCATGACCGACTGCTTTTGGCGCAATGCGGCCGTTCATCGTAAACAGGCATCTGAGCTCGTTACTGATAATGAATGAGTAGAGATGGAGTCATTTCGCTGACTGATGAGCAAAGGCATAAAATCTTATCAGTCTGCTGCGTCCACCACGCAAATGACTCAACTGGCATTTTGTGGCTCGGTTCGGGAAGTTTGCGCCTGAAAGAAAAGGGGACTCGTCCTGAAACGGGTTGAATGACTGCGGTTAGCGTTTGTTGCGGTACTCCGTTGGTGACATCCCAGTCCAGCGCTTGAAGGCGCGAGTGAAGTTACTGGTGTCGGTGAAACCAAGTAGAAAGGTGATTTCGGTTACCGAGCGCGTGGGTTGTTGCACGTAAGAGCACCCAAGTTCCTTGCGCGTGTCATCGAGCAGCTGCTGAAAGTTGGTGCCCTGTTGGGACAGTTTGAGATGCAGTGTGCTCGGGCTCATACCGAGCGCGCTCGCCACCTTGCCCCGACTGCACTCGCCATCGGGTAGGAGATCAATGATCTTCTTCGTCACACCGGTGATGACATCATTTTTGTCGAGGCGAGCCAGATAGTTGATAGCGATGTTGTCGTTGACCTGCGCCAGCTCCGGGCAGGATCCGGCAAGAGCCTGACTCAGGTCAGCCTGGCCAAATACCAGCAAGCCGTCCGCGTGCGAAAAGCTGACCGGCGCCCGCATCAGCTTCTCGTATGGCTCGGCGCCCTCGCGCGGCTTCGGCCGACGAAACTCCACCCGCACAGGATTGAACTCCGGCTTGTAAAGCCGACGCATCGCCATCACGAGAAAGCCGAAGAATGCATCCTCAGTCTCGCCGCTGACATCGACCAGGTGCTCGATGCGCAGATAGACCTTGCCGTCGGCTTCGCTGACGCTGACTTTGGCGACCTGAGAGACAAGTCGGAAATAACGCTCCAGGCGCCGGCAGAAGTCCATCAGCGTGGAACTGGCGGCCAGGGCATAACCCAGCGCGTGGAGGTTGGGCATTTGAATGAACTTGGCCACGATCAGGCCGAAGTAGGGATTATTAGTCGCGTCCACGCAGGCGCGATAGAGCCGGGTAATGGCGGTCGCCGGCAGGCGAGTCATTGGATCGTTGGTTAGTTCGACGGCAATCCCGGCTGCGCGGAATACCCGGTTACTATCGACGCCGCATGATTGAAGCGCCCTGGCAATTGCGATGCCGTAGCTGCCGATGGATGTAGCCTCAGGCAGGATCGCCCCAGGCGGCAATGCATCTGGGCTGGAGCGACTGGGCTGGGCATCTGTATTCAAGTCTATGTGGCCTGCTGGCTTACCGGAATGCCGTGACTCTCCCATCGACACGTCCGCCGGTCAATGATTTCGCGCAAATCGCGCGGAGCAACGGGTGGGTTTCGCGATCCTGCCAACACCGACCTACCCCTCCGATTTTCGACCAGACTCCAAAGATCGCCTTTTCAGGACGCATATTACGAACCAGCGAATGTCGCGGCTGCAGGTCTTTACGCCGGACCGACGATTTCGCTGCAAAGACCTGCAGCCGGCGGGCGTTACCCCTAATACCGCGCCACCTCAGCTTTCGGCGTTCCGCGCCGAGCACTGGTACCGACGAGAGGAACTGGCATGGCGCAGGATGTATTGCTGTTTGAAATATTGGGCCAGGTCGCGCGCCTGACTCTGAATCGCCCCCAGGCAATGAATGCCCTGAACGTAGCGACTCTGATCGAACTGGAGCGCCGGTTAGGCGAAATCTCGAATAACGATGAAGTCCGTGCAGTGGTCCTCACCGGCAGTGGCACCGCGTTCTGCGCCGGCGCCGACCTAAAAGAAGTATTGGCGGGCGCGCAGCTTGGGCCAGGCGAGTCTGACTTTCTGGACCGCGCCAATGTGGTGTTCGGCGCGCTGCGCGACTTTCCAAAACCCGTCATCGCGGCGCTCAACGGAGTGACGATGGCGGGCGGCCTGGAACTGGCAATGTGCGCTGATGTGGTGGTCGCGGCGGAGGGCGCCACGATAGCCGACGCGCACGCCAACTTTGGCGTGTATCCGGGCGCCGGCGGAGCGGCAATTCTGCCACGGCTGATCCCGTTGAACATGGCGATGTATTTGCTGCTCACCGGCAAATCCCTATCGGCCACCGCGATGAAGGCTTGCGGCCTGGTAAGCGAGGTTCATCCCGATGAAGGGCTCGCCGATGCTGCCCTGGCTCTTGCCAGACATATCGCCAAGAAGAGCCCGATTGCCCTGCGCCGGATGAAAGAAGTGGCGCGTGCCTCGGCCGACAAGTCACGTGACGATGCGCTGTTGCACGAACAGGTGATGCTGCGCCGGCACATGCGATCTTTCGACTTCGACGAGGGATTGCGGGCGTTTGCCGAAAAACGCGCGCCCCAGTTCCAGGGCCATTGAATCCAACTCACAGAAAGTGACAAACGATGAGTGAAATCTACATCGTCGGCGTCGGCATGACGCCGTTTGGACGGCTGCTGGACCGTTCGATTTACGACATGGTCGGCGAAGCCGTGAGTCTGGCGGTGAATGATGCCGGCTGCACCACCGCCGATATCGGTTCGGCCTTCTACGCCACCCTGACCAATGGCCAATTCCAGGGCCAGACCGCGATTCCCGGACCGATCGCGATGCGACGGCTCGGTATCGAAGGCATTCCAGTATTCACCGTGGAGAATGCCTGCGCATCCGGTTCATCGGCCTTCAATCTCGCGACGATGGCATTGCGGTCGGGTAGTTGTGACGTCGCCTTAGCCGTCGGCGTGGAAAAAATGAACATTCCCGACAAGGCCAAGATGTTTTCAGCATTCGATGGCGGCTGGGACGTTTCCACGGTGGCTCAGAACAAGGAAACACTGATGGTCATGGGCGACGGTGTCGTTCCGCCGCCTGGCACGGTGTCCGAAAAGCCCTACAGCGTATTCATGGATGTGTATGCGGCGCTCTGCCGTCATCACATGAAAACCTATGGCACCACGCAGCGGCAGATCGCTGCGGTCGCGGCCAAGAATCACCGGCACTCGGTGCACAACCCGTTCTCCCAATTCCGCGATCCCTACACCATCGAACAGGTGCTGGCTTCGCCGCCGATCGCCTATCCGCTCACGCTATTGATGTGCTCGCCGATTAGCGATGGCGCGGCTGCTGTCGTACTGTGCAACGCCGATGGCTTGAAGCGGCTGAACGGCGCGGCCAGTCGCGCGGTGCGCGTGCTGGCCAGCGTGGTGCAAACGGGAAGCACACGCAGCATTGCTGAACCACACAAGATTGTCGCACATCTTGCCGCAAAGAAGGCCTTCGAACAGGCCGGCGTCGCCCCCGAGGATATCGACGTGGCGGAGGTGCATGACGCCACCGCTATGGGCGAGATACTGAACGCGGAATCGCTGATGCTGGTGCCCTTTGGCGAAGGTGGACCGGCCGCCGAGCGCGGTGATTTCACGGTTGGTGGCCGCATGCCGATCAACCCCTCGGGCGGGTTGGAATCCAAGGGACATCCAATCGGCGCGACGGGATTAGGCCAACTCCATGAACTCGTCACGCAGTTACGCGGTGAGGCCGGCATGCGCCAGGTCGAAAACGCGCGCCTAGCCATACAGGAAAACGGCGGCGGTCTTTACGACATCGAAGAGGCCGTGGTGGCGGTCAACATCCTGGCCAGACAGTAAATCGAAAAATCGAGGAGCGCGACGTGGGTCACGTATTCAGAACAGAAGAACAGCAAGCAGCCGTCGACGGATTGAGGCGCTTTCTGAACGATAAAGTCGAACCGGTATTCAACAAGGAATACCGCGATAAATTTGTGCCGCGGGAAAAGATGGGCGCGATCATGCGCGAACTCACACAGTTCGGATTGGTTTCCGGCGTGATCAGCGAAGCCAACGGCGGCACGGGTATCGACTGGCTCACTATGATTATGTTGTTCGAGGAAGTCGCCGCGACCTCGGCCGACCTGTCGGTGCCAGTACTGATCAACTCGTTTGGCGCGTACATGGTCGAACAACTGGCCCCGGCGCATCTGCGCGAGCGCTACCTGCCCGGTTTGGTCAGCGGCGAACTGTTTTGCAGTGTAGGCATTTCGGAACCCGATGTCGGCTAGATCGG
>JAKBDW010000488.1:4787-7141 GCA_021834245.1 Pseudomonadota bacterium | reverse complement strand
AATTAATACAAAGACGAAAACTTTAAGAATATTCGGACGTTGGTCCGCCACTGCTAGGTGAAGTAAGTACGAAATGAACGGCCATCCTGACGCGCGCTGCGTCCTGCATCGCGTGAGTTCCGCTGTAGTGACTTCCGGTTATCTCCAAGCGCGTTCGCGGGCACCGCTTCCGGTGCGCCTCGGCGCTGCATCCATTGCCAGTTCACCAATTCAGGTTGAACGCAAAACCGAAAAATCAGCCCGACGCAATTGCGGCGGCTATAAACGAAAAACTTAACCATTAGGGGGTGTTTAGCATGTCGGCTAGGAGAGTAGTGACTCTATTGTGGGCCCTGGGTCTGGCTGTAGTGGTGCCCGGCGTGGCCTATGCCGGCTATCCGTGGGAATTTCCAACTCCGGTTACCCCGATCGCCCAGGAAACGAACTGGATTCACAACTTGTTCGTGGCGACGATTGTGGTCATTTTCACTTTTAGCATTAGCGTCCTGTTTTATTCGCTGTTTTTCCATCGAAAGAGCCGGGGGCACAAAGCGGCATCTTTTACAGGTCCGAAGAGCAAAATGCAGTACGTGCTCGCCAGTATACCGTTCGTGATACTGATGTTTATCGACTACGTCATCATGGGCATCCCCGCCTACCATGCAATTTTGGCGGTCGCTGACACCCGCACGAATGCAGACATGGTGGTGAAGGTGACGGGCAGTCAGTGGAAATGGGAGTACGAATATCCTGGTAAGAACATCAAGTTCTACAGCAACTCCACCACGCCTATGGCGGAAGTTCACAATCAGGAGCCAAAGGACAAGCACTACCTACGCGAGGTGGATCATCCTCTGGTTCTTCCAGTAGGTGAAAAAATCCGCGTGATCCTGATCTCTAAGGACGTCATTCACGCTTGGTGGGTGCCGGCCCTCGGCGTGAAAGAGGATTCGATTCCCGGATTCCTGCGCGAAACCTGGGTCAAGATCGACAGGCCGGGCGTCTACCGCGGACAGTGTGCCGAGCTTTGTGGTGTTGGCCACGCCTTTATGCCAGTAGTAGTAGACGCCGTTTCAGATGACCAGTTTAACCAATGGGTTACCCAGGAGCAGACTGCCGAAAAGACCGCGCAGGCGCAGGCCGCAGTGGCCGCAGCGACAACTTATACTCAAGCGCAACTCGTAGAGATGGGCAAGAAGGTCTTTAGCACCAACTGCGCCGCCTGCCACCAGCCGAACGGCATGGGGGTCGCAGGCACGTTCCCGCCGATTTCTGCCGGTCATCCGTTCTCGGCCGCACCACAAATGCTTGCGGCTCTTCGAGCGCGCGGCTTCATCACACCGGACAACAAGATCGTCATGGGTCCGGTAGCGAACCACATCAATATCGTGCTCCAAGGCATATCCGGTACGCCGATGCCGTCATTCAGTTCGCTCAGCGACAGCGATATCGCGGCGGTGATCACTTATGAACGCAATGATTTCGGTAATCGCACCGGTGATGTCGTCCAGCCGGCGATGGTGCAGGCAGCGCGTGCTGCCTCCCCGAATCCCTAACAGCCATAATTCCTGGAGACACAAATGAACGCACATCGCTCACAAGACGCGCATCACGATGAGCTCCCGCGGGGAATTTCCCGCTGGTTCTTTACTACGAACCACAAGGACATCGGGCGTCTGTACATGGGTTTCGGCCTGATCATGTTTTTGGTCGGTGGCCTGTTGGCAATGGTAATGCGCGCTGAATTGTTCAAGCCTGGCCTGCAGTTTCTGCAGCCCGAGACTTACAACCAGCTCATCACCGTGCACGGACTGGTTATGGTGTTCGCAGCACTCATGCCTGCCACGGCGGGTCTTGCGAACTATCTTATACCAATCATGATCGGCGCTCCGGATATGGCGCTGCCGAGGTTGAACAACTGGGGATTCTGGCTGCTGCCGCCGGCGGCGGTGCTTCTGGTCATGCCGTTTGTCCTTGCGTTGTTCGGTATCGGCAATGGCGCAATAGATACCGGATGGACAATGTATGCACCGTTGTCAGTGCAGGGCGGCCTTGGTGTGGATTTCGCGATTTTCGCGATCTACCTGCTTGGAGCGTCGTCGTTGCTGTCGTCCATTAACATCGTCGTGACGATATTCAACATGCGCGCAAAGGGTATGACGATGATGAAAATGCCCATTTTTGTCTGGAGCTGGCTGATTACGGCGTTTCTGTTGATTGCCGTGTTTCCGCCACTCGTTGCGGGTGTGACCATGCTATTGGCCGATCGGCATTTCGGCACGCATTTCTTCAATGCAGCCGGCGGTGGCGATCCGGTTCTCTGGGAGCATCTGTTCTGGTTCTTCGGCCATCCGGAAGTGTACATTCTGTTGCTG
>JAKBDW010000488.1:0-4777 GCA_021834245.1 Pseudomonadota bacterium | reverse complement strand
CATCATGCCGCATATTCTGTCCACGTTCTCGCGTAAGCCGATCTACGGCTACAAGGCGCAGGTTTATTCATTCTGCGCCATCGGCGTGTTGTCAGTGATCGTTTGGGCGCACCACATGTTCACATCCGGAATGCCAGTTGGCGCGCAGCTTTACTTCATGTACAGCACCATGGCCATATCGGTTCCCGTGGCCGTTCTGTTCTTCTGCTGGTTTGGGACAATCTGGAAGGGGGCTGCGACGTTCGAAACACCGATGCTGTTTGCCATCGGTTACATTGTGTTGTTCGGCATTGGCGGGTTAACCGGGCTTGTTCTGTCGGATGCGGTGGCCGATCAGCAGTATCACAACAGCTATTTCCTGGTTGCGCACTTCCACTATGCCTTGTTTGGCGGTCCGATCATGGGCGTCATCGCAGCGTCTTACTATTACCTGCCCAAGATAACCGGGCGGATGTACAACGAGACCGCGGGAAAATTGCACTTTTGGCTGACCATGATCGGATTCAATATCACCTTCATGTCGCAGTTTTTCCTTGGTATTGCTGGAATGCCGCGTCGCATTCCCGATTACGCACTGCAGTTTGCCAATCTCAACATGGTGTCGAGCATCGGTGCATTCATTCTCGGGGCAGCACAGCTTCTATTGATTTACAACGTGATCTATTGCTGGCGCGGCGCCGGGAAAAAAGTCTCGGCCGGCGTGTGGGAAGGTTCCAAGGGTCTGGAATTTATGCTGCCGTCGCCACCCCCTTATCACACCTTTGAAACGCGGCCGGTAGTTCAGTAGCGCAGGGGAAAACCATGCCAGGCGCAGACTCGAACGAAGCAACATCCGACAGCAAGCACCATCGCTGGCTGGTAGTGGTGTTGGCCGTCATAGTGCTTGCCTTCTTCGGATTCGGGTTTGCGCTTGTGCCCTTGTATAACACTTTTTGCAAGCTTACCGGCTTTAACGGAAAGACCGGGGGGCCGGTCAGTGCGGCTGTGGTGGCAGCGCAAAAGGTCGATTCAACGCGCACGCTGCGGGTGGACTTCACCAGCACCATCATGCCCGGTCTGCAATGGAAGGTGCAGCCGCAGCAAGCTGAAATCCAGTTGCACCCGGGAGCCATCACGAAAACCAGTTTTTACGTGCACAACCTGGGCCTCACGTCCTCGACGGCGCAGGCCATCATGAGCGTCAGCCCGAACGCGGCGGCACGCTACCTGCACAAGCTGGAGTGCTTCTGTTTTCACCGCGAAACAATGAAGGCTGGTGAGACACGGAGAATGCCGCTGATTTTCTTCATCAGCCCCGGGCTGCCGAAGGACGTACGTACCGTGACCTTGTCTTACGCGTTTTTTCCCATAAAGAAGAGAACATAAATCAAATTTTGCCAGAAGGAGAATTTCAATGACCGCCGCAACAGAGTCTGGTGGCAAGTATTACCTCCCACGTCCAAGTCCCTATCCGATAATTCTGTCGGCAGCTATTTTCCTGCTGGCCCTCGGCGCAGTGCTGGACATAAATTCTCTGGGTTTCGGACCATGGTCGACTGCCGCGGGCGGGATTCTGTTTGTCGTCGTTCTGTTCGGTTGGTTTGGTAATGTTATTGGCGAGAGCGAAAGCGGACAATACCGTGACTGGGAAGACAGATCATTTCGCCTAGGGATGACCTGGTTCATCATTTCGGAGATTGCCTTCTTTGGTGCCCTGTTCGGCGTGCTGTTTTATGAACGCAATATCTCTGTGCCCGGGCTTGCCTCCTTTGATCCCCATTACACATTTTATCCGGGATTCCAGGCGACTTGGCCATCCAGCGGTCCGCTCGGCAAGACATTTCAAACCGTGCAGCCTTGGGGAATTCCGGCAATCAATACGCTGCTGCTTCTGAGCTCCGGCGTGACAGTCACCTGGGCGCATTGGGGCCTCAAGGCAGATAAGCGCGCTCAGACCATCATCGGGCTGTTTTTGACCGTGGCGCTGGGTGTGGTATTCCTGGGATTTCAGGCGCATGAGTTTCATGATGCGTACACCAAATTAGGCCTAACGCTGGGCACCGGTGTGTACGGCGCAACCTTCTTTCTGCTTACCGGATTTCACGGCCTTCACGTTACGCTCGGGGTCATCATGCTGACCGTGATACTGATGCGCTGCATCAAGGGGCACTTCAAGCCGGATCAGCACTTTGCATTCGAGGCGGTCAGCTGGTACTGGCATTTTGTCGATGTGGTCTGGCTTGCGCTGTTCGTGTTTGTCTACTGGCTCTAAGAGCGTAACCATAAGCCAGTCCAGAGTCGATCTCCGGACTGGCACGACAGCAAACCGTCCATAAGACAGAGGAGATGATGTCTACGCTTGGTGCCACGCTGCGGCGGCAAACCTTCGGCAGCATCAGGGGGTTTTACCTTCTATGCAAGCCTCGGGTTGTTGCTCTGATCGTATTCACTGCGGCGATCGGCGCGCTGCTCGCTCTGCCCCGGGTACCGTCGCTGTCTCTGCTGTTCCTGTCCACGACAGGAATTGCCTTGGTCGCTGCGTCCGCTGCCGCCTTCAATTGCCTGATCGAGCGACATATCGACCTCGTAATGGCGCGCACCCGTCAGCGCCCGCTGCCAACCGGCGAACTGACGGTCAAGCAGGCGCTGGTTTTTGCATGTGTGCTTGCAAGTACCGGTCTATTCATTCTTTATACGTTGGTCAATCCGCTGACGATGTGGCTTACGCTGTTGGCATTCGTGGGATATGCCGGCATCTACACTGCCTTTCTCAAGGCAGCGACACCTATGAATATCGTTATTGGCGGGGTCGCAGGAGCGATGCCACCGGTCCTGGGATGGGCAGCAATGACCGGCCATGTGACAGCTGAATCTGTAGTTCTGTTTGCCATCATCTTCGCCTGGACGCCGCCCCATTTCTGGGCGTTGGCGCTTTATCGGCGGGAAGAATACATGAAGGCCGGTTTGCCGATGCTCCCTGTTACCCATGGAGAGCGTTTCACCCGGCTGCATATCCTGCTGTACACGCTGATTCTTGTTGCTACTTCGCTGGTGCCGTACGTACGTGCGATGAGCGGCTTGCCGTATCTTGCGGTTGCGTTGGTACTCGATGGTGGCTTTCTATATTTCGCGCTGCGGTTGTACCATCGTTATAGCGATGCACTTGCGCGTCGAACCTTTGCTTATTCAATCGTGTATCTATCGGCGCTATTTGCTGCCCTGCTTATTGACCATTACCTGCCTGGCAGTCTGACGCCGTTGCGCTGATTGTCTGCGCGCTGTCATCTGGCGAGTTAGACAAGTACCCGACCCGACGGGCGTTCTAGCGGCCACGGCCGCGAATGCGCAGCTGTTCGATAGAGCGCAGCAGTGCCGCTTCAATCTGCAATTCGGCCTTGAAGTGGTTGTAATCTGCTTCGCCTACGCCAAGTTTCATCTCTTCTTCCTTGCGTGCCAGCGCCGCCCGCGCGGAAGCGTCGTCAAGCTCAGGCGTGCGCAGCACCGTATCGGCTAGTACCGTGACTATATGCGGCTGTACCTCGAGAAAGCCGCTAGATACGAAGAAAAACTCCTCAGAGTCCGGCTCGAGAATGACACTCACCAGCCCGGGACGCAGGCGCGAGAGCATCGGTGCATGGCGCGCCAGGATACCGATTTCGCCAAGCTCGGTCGGCGCTGAAAGCCGGTGCGCCGTCCCAGAGAAAATTTCTTTTTCCGAACTAACAATATCGACGTGAAAGGTGAGCATAGCTACGCGCAGAGAGAATGGTGAGGTGGTCTGAATTAATTACCGCAATAAGCGATCTTGTTCATTATAGACAAGCCATTTTAGAACAGTCGGAAGATAAAGTCGCGCAGCAGTACGTGCATTGTGCGCAAACATGACTCAGATCCGGCCATTGTGTTTGAAACTGCGGTGTTTCCGCCGGCGTGGGTGGAATGGGTCCAGATTTCCTGTCTATTATACGGGCCGCGCACGACCGGCAAACGGTTGCGGGTGCAATCTGAGTATCTGCAATGGTGCCTTAACCCACCCCAGGTAATGAGCGCTGATTCGGGCTCGTTTTACCAGGCGCGGCTTCGCGTGGACTCGCCGCTGCCAAGACGGGGGTACCTTGCCAAAGCGCGGTAGCAGGTCAGTCTATGACAGAAAGAAAACGCGCCCCCGGGCCCCGGTGAAATAGCGCAGCAAGCGCATTGCGGCCGGTCTTGATTGCGCCCATTCCGTGTAGCTCGCAACGCATGCGGCTCGATTGACTAAAATCCGTCTCGATGTTCGTCTTTCTTCCGGTTTTGGTCGCCACGCACAGACTTTTCCTGTCTGGGTTCTTGCGCGCGCGGGGCAGGCTGCCGGCGATCGCGATTGGGGTATTCACGGGCATTGCCAACGACGCTGCGCGCCCGTTGAAATCTGTCCGATTGGCCATGATCTTCCAGCCGACGTTGCCGACTCATGGCGTTGGGGTCATGCATTATTTGGTCGGGATGTGGTGCTCCAACCACCCGGTCTGTCGATCTGGCCGGAACCTGTGGTGCGGCGAACCGGCGTCCGCCTTGGTCGGAGCCGGGTCGGAAATACGCGCTGTGCGGATTTTGTGGCTGGTGGGTAACGGCAATAGGCGGATGGGGAATGCCATCGTCGCGCAGCGTTTGGTGAGGCGCGTGCGCGCGGGTGCCGGAGAACCCGTTCTTCGGTTCGGCCGCTGCCCGGTCGAGTTGTGCGGGCAGATGTCTGAAGGCGCCAGGCGCAGGCCGCATTTGTGCCTGAGTGTGCCCGGGAGCGCGGCCGACCACATCG
>JAKBDW010000396.1:0-7200 GCA_021834245.1 Pseudomonadota bacterium | reverse complement strand
GAAACCAGTGATCACCACCAGCAGGTAAAGAAGTCCTGCCAGTCGTGCCGTCCTGTCGAGCGGATGCATTGTCCTGATCTCCCTGGTTGCGTGATGTCATCACTTTGCGATTGGGGCCACGGCAAGGTTCATGTCGGACGGGTTTCATGCGGCTTTTCCTGAGCTCTCCTTCCGCGAACAGGTAATGCTCAACCACGTACCGCACGGCATGACCATAGGCACCAAGCCGATGCCAACGTCATCAAGCGACTTCCAGCGTCTGGCCTTGGAACCTTGACGAGCTAATAGCTGGCTTGGTTCTAACGGAGATGTGGCAACCACAGCATCATCGATGCTGCGGCGATACCGACGGCCGTGAGCAGCGTCGAGCCAAACAAGCCGGCGGCCATCACCACGCGCCCGCGCGATCCCGCGCGCTCCTGCGCGTAGAAGTAGAGCTGGAGCACGCCCAGTGGTAGCAGGAACTGTGCAAACGCGATGGTGGTGAGTGCCGGGCCGGTGAACGTGGACGGGTCGAATCCCACTGGAGCCTGGTTCACCAGGATCCAGAACGTCAGACCAATACGAAAAAACCACACGCCACTCACCACCACGAAAAGCCGAAACGCCCAGCGTCGATGCATGGCGAAGCGGCGAGCGAGCGCATGGCGCAGCACCATCACCGCGCACAGCATGATTAGCATCGCATTGATACTGATCGCAACTTGCTGCGACAGGTCGCCCACATGGGTGCCGGTCCAAACCATTGCCAGTCCGCCTAGCCCCATCACGAAGGCCGAAACCAGATACACACGCCCATTCCAGCGGTGAAGCGTTGGAAACCATCGACGTACTCCCGTCATCTGCTGAAGCAACCCGCCAGCGGTGATAAGTGCGGCGAAAGCCAGATGCGTCGCGACGACGATGTTGTGCATGGTGTCGCCCGCAACGTGACTGCGAGCAAACACTTGGTTCCAGGCTTCGAACTGGCCCAGGATCGCCGTGCGGCCATAGAAACCGAACAGATAGGCCACAAACATCAACTGACCCAGTCCGGCCACCACAAACCACGATTTGGCAGCAAGTTCCAGTACTGAGTCCGCTCTGCTGGGCGTGGCGCAGCGGCGAGAAGCGGCAGGAATGAACGGCCTGCCCGGAGGCAAGTCGCCTTTGCCATCGACTCCTGCGGCACTGATCGTCGCGTCGGGCGGAAAAGCCATCGATCTCTACCTCTACTCCTCGATTGTGAGTAGTGTTGTCGGTGACGAATCGTGGTGGAAAGGTCAAGGTGACGAACTACGGTCTCGATGGGCTGAATCACGCTGGAAAGCGACAGAGTACGCTCGCACTCGGCGATTGCAGACACTGGAAGGCGGATACAACGTCCACTCCGCGGCTAATGTTACATGTGGCCGCCCGCATAGGGCGACACGCAACATGGCTGGGAAGCCAAGCCACCATGGCCTCGTATCACAGGTTTGGCGCCGACTCCCTTCAGCATTGAAGGCGTCGAACAAGATTGCTCGGACACGCCCTGCTTTTACAAAAATTGGGCGTTCTATACTGGCCACAATGGGGCGATAGCCGACATCCGATCAACCCCGATAACGCTCCCTAATCATCAGCTCTCAGCCTGCATTTTTGCAGGCTCAGGGATACGGCGTGCCACCTTGCCGCGTCGGCGACGATGAAGATCTGGAGTATCAGGTCCCGTAGAACTGAATGCCGTGATGACAAAGCTCGGGTAGCGAGTCATCGGGGACAACACAGGTCATCGTGACGGGAAGCGCCATTGGAGGTGATACGGACCTTAGTTCCAGCGTTGTGAGCTGCACCATGCGTTCGTCGTTCCCCTTAGTTATCACCAAGGTGAGCAGCAAGAAAATGTCCGAATCGCTCGGCCCACGGTGAAACTCGACCAAGTAGCCGGCTCGTACCGAAGGTTCACGCTCATATAGGCGGCGAAGCGTCAGCACCAAAGCGTCCGTCGGTACGGATGGCAGGCACACTCCGACCGGTTCTCCCTCCTGCAGCGTTTCTTTAGCAAAGACGCCCAGTGAACGGCCTTCCAAGAGAGCTCCGATCTCCGGCGGATAGAGCGTCACCTGATCACGGTTTGGGTTGAGCATCAGCGTAGCCCCGCGAGTTAGCTCGAAGAGCTGCCGACCGGCCATGGCCATGATCGCCACATCTCCTCCAGCGGTCACCGCGGCCTGATCCCTATCACTGAAGAACGGCAGTACCGTTTGTCCATTGTCAGGCCTGATGAACTGAATGAAGCGTATCCGCCCTTCCGGCGGAGATTCCGACGGTACGTGTGCGTAGACGGTCGCATCGAGCAAAATTTCAAAAAATGCGTCCTGAGCTTGTGCGGCCTCCGAGCCCTGCGATGTAGATCGTGCTACGGCCAGCATCTCCTCAAGCCGCTGTGCAGTTGCTTTGCTCACGATTTCACATCCCCGGAATTGTCCTCCACTGGTTTGCCTTCATTGGGGCCTGATGGGGCAAGCCAAACAGCAGAAGAGCTTCGATCAATATTCATGCCAAAGATCGGTTCAAGGACAAGGCGTGGATCGGCAAGCTCTTGCCACCCGGCGTAGAACATATCGCTTGCGCTAGGAAAGTGACGCAGCAAAGTATGCGCCTGCCCACGAACCGCGGCAGGAACCCTTCGATTGGTCAGCAATGCCAATAAGAAGCGTCGGGTCTCGACGACTGCCCATGTGCGTTCGTCAGGTAGGGTCATGGTAGAATTTACGGATTGTGATGGGGGACGATATATAGCGACTTGTCATCGCGATAGCTCTGGAAGAGCACCCACTTGAAGCTACTCGTCGATGGAAAATACTGGGCGCCGGCGGCGTTCGCGATTGGTTCGAAATGCATCCTCGAAGCGGTCAATGAATTCGTGAGCCGCGCCGCGAAAACGTAGCGCGTCGGCAGGCAAAGACACACCCAGCTCACGTGCGATGTCCGTGGCGTATTTCATCTGACTATCGGTCGGCAGCTGCAGGTCGGGGTCGAGGCATTCCGTGAGCAAGTTCGCAAAGCACGTCGAGAGACGCTCGACAAATGCGAGATCGGACTCTTCTCGGTAGGCGCGTTCGCGTTGTACGCCAAGCGCTTCCTGCAGTCGGTCATCCATCGGCACCGGGATGGACCACTGATCTTCGAATACCAGTTGGACGAGCATGGGGCTGGCTTCCTATCGTTGGTAGGGGCGGCCAAATGCCGAGGCTATCGACATAACTACGAATATCGTAGTATCGGAAGCCGGGCAAAGCAACGAATCTCGTAGGGGCCCTCCTCCACGAGAATTCCATGCTTCGCTCACGCGAACCGTCGTCCATCTTCAACAAACGCCTGAAACAGGCGCGTTTGGATGCCGGCCTATCCCAGAAGGAACTGGGCATCCTTGCCGGTCTGGACCCATTCGTGGCCAGTACACGCATCAACCGATACGAGCTGGGCGTCCATGCCCCAGATCAAACGACTGCCAAGCGTCTCGCGAAGACGCTTGGTGTGCCGTTGGCGTTCCTATATGCCGATACCGAACGGCTCGCGCGGATGATCCGTGCCTTCAGTGCATTGGATGCTGCCGAACAAGAGCGGTTTCTGAAGGAAGTTGAGCCCATTGCGAGCAAATCGTCGTCATAAGGCACTCAGTATCCGCGTAGTCACGATCATTCAGGCTGACCTATCGTGATCTGGCCCAGCCTGACAGATTAGGCTGAACGTGGGGCACGATGGCAACTAACGACCACCGCCTGGTGATCCTGACCAGCGAAGAAGTCGGCGATCTTTACGGACTGCCTCGTTTCACTGATGACGAGCGCCAGCTGTACTTCAAACTGAATGCCTCCGAGCAGGCGACAGCTGCGATGCGCCGAGGTTCGACGGGAGTGTACCTGGTACTGCAACTGGGGTACTTCAAAGGCCGTATCGACCGCAGGGCCAACGCCCTTCGGGATCCCTGAAGAAAGCCATCATGTCGTCCACGAAGGATCGGCGTTGCCATAGGTCGGTAGAACAATATTCGAACGCCATTTGCCGAACCGTTTGCTCCCGCAAAAAGCGCGCATGCTTTTCAGGATTGGCCTGAAGGGACGATGTAGCCACCACAGGCAACCGAAACGCCCAAATCAGGTCAATGCCTTTATTCCCGCGGATCAGAGACAAGCGCACCTTTACCCAGTTGACGTGTCCTGGTTTCAAGGCGCTATCTATCTGCTGGGTAAGGCAGTATCGGTGCAACACGGTCTCAAAGTCCCAAATGGCCACAGAGGTGAGTGAGACCTGTTCACCGCGGTAAACCACTCGGTGGAGAAGCGCCTCGTCCGCCAGTTTGGCCATGTTAGGCAGCACGTCGTAGAACGGGAGCGACGAGCTGATCACGAGCAACAGCCGCCAGAAGGTGACGGCACAACGACGCGCGCGTCGCGCATTGCCTACGTGCAGCGCTTCCCGCACGAGCAGCGCAGTGGCGGCCAGTGCCTCGAAGGTTCCCAGATCTTCCAATTGCCGCAAAGGTACGCTCGTAAGCGTGCGGCGCGCTGGTCGAAAATCAACGACTGAACGTCTGGGCATGAATAGGAGGCGCTGCACGTCGGCACCCAGACAAGCCAACCACGCATCTGCGCAGGCGGACACATTCCGATCGGGGTCAAGAATTTCCCAGTAGGGGTGTTCCAGCAATGCGCGCCCTCCAGGGAAAAATTCCTCGGCCCGCTCCACGAGAGTGGGTCGGGGTACGTGCTTGCCGTCTCGGTAGCGGATCATCCGATTGCGGTGCGACAAGGTACCGTCGGCCGCGCGAGTGAATCCTTCTGGCACCAGTTGCTTTTCCAGCGCATAGGCCTTGAGGCATCCCGAAAATCGGCACAGCCAGCCGTACCACAAGCGCACGCGCTGCTCGTCGATGGCTCGCCTCAGGGGATTTCTGGCTTGACGCATACTCATCCTCCGGTGGCCCACATGGCATGTGGGCCACCGGCCCATACCCGTAAGTTCAAAGGGTTGCGCCGAAATATAGAGTAAAACAAAGCCCTTGATTTGCCGGCTACCGAGGAGGCGGCTGTGGCCCTAGCATGTGTCGAGACGTGACCCACTGTGACCATGATTCATGACGATGTCCTTCCTGGCTGATCTCCTCGAACGTGATCTGCTGGCCCGCTATGGAGCGCCGCTCCTGGGTGGCGACGATTTGCGTTCGGCACTGGGCTACCCGAGCGTTGAGGCGCTGCGGCAAGCGATTGCCCGCGGTACCGTGCCGGTGCCGGTCTTCGCGGTGGAGCACCGACGCGGCAAGTTCGCGCTGACCAAGGATGTGGCTGCGTGGCTGGCCAAGCTGCGGCAAGGGGCCGAGTGTCCGGCGCACAGCAGAGCCGTCTAGGTGGATTGGGATGAACACTACGGCACCTCATTCCTCGTATTGGTCGCGCAGTAGCTAACGATTTGCCCCCATTCCCAGCAGCAAAGGAGAAAATCGACCACGCCATATCCAAACATCGAGATTCACCCCAGCAAGATCACCTCCCGGTGAGTTCAGGGGCCAAGTAGAGCTAGCGTTGCGCCAGCTTCGCCTCTTGGGGCGTCGTCACAGGAGCGGCACTTAGTATCGAGCAACACGGACTCTGTCACCGTGAGAATTGCATGTCCCTGAAATGCAGAAGCCCCCGCTGTGAACGGGGGCTTGAGCGAACAACTGTGGGCCTTCACCTGCAGCGTCGCGCACTTCAGGTTGGCTGTCAAGAGGCCATCAACCGAGAAGGAATCGAACAATGCACCAGAATCATCATGAGCAGGTCGCTGTCGGTGCCCTGCTGCGCTACCTCCTGCCCACCAATGACGCCGAATTGGACTTCCTCGAGGCCATCCATTCAACCCGATCCGTGTGGATTCGCGGACGCCAGTACTTGCTCGATGCGACAGTCGATCCGATCACTTATGACGTGCTGAGCTACAGGTTGAGGCCGGTGCCTGGCGAACACCGCATCCGGCGCCGGATGGTGGCCTAGCCCTGGTCAACTAGACACCAAGCTACAGCTTGGTGTTCGTTCCCATCGACTTCGCTCCCGACGCGTCGACGCGTCGGGAGTATTTCATCGCCACTAAACGCGAGGATCCGACTCATGAGTGCTGGACGCAGCGCCACCATTGAGGTTGAAGAAAAAACGCCTCAACACCACAACCCCACCCTCCCCTACCAGGCACGCCCGTTCACGCTGGGCGAAGCAACGTCCCGGGAGATTTTCCTCTTTCATTCCACGAAAAATTCGCGGACGGTGAAGGTCGCCGAATACCTCCACCTGGCGCTTGCACTAAGGATCGAATTCGATCCAGGCATCGAGCACTATGTCGAGCGCCCACGAAAGATCCTTGCCTCCCCGAAATTCGCGATCGACATCGCTTTCTGGACGCGCTCGAAAGCAGGCCAGGAAAGGTTCCTCGTTGGCGTGCCGAACATCGGAACGCCTGGTCACAAGCGTGATGGCGCTGCCATGCGCGATCGCGAGCGCATGGAGCTGGCAGCACAGCGGCATGACATCACGCTTACTTACGTCACCGAACAAGAACTCATCACGGAAAGCAAGGCGATTCGCACATACTTCGAATTGCTTCCACACGTGCAATATGCCCGCCGCATTCCTTCGCGGCTGACGATACAGCAGGGCATCACGGCCTATTTCGGCGTCACGCCACTGGCAAACTTTCGCGCGCTCATCGACTATTTTCCCCAGTTCGGCCACGACCAAGTTCTTGCTGTCGCCGCCTCGCTGGTACACAGCGGAACCTTGCGCCTGGACCTGACTCGGCGACTCAGCCTCGATTCCATGTTGGAGGAAGTCCATGCCTAGTCAGCCACTCACCGCCACCACGACACCTCTCCGCAACGAACAACCCCCTGCCCCCTTCGAGATGTCGCCCCAGCAGCTGTCCCTGTTCAAAAACCCTCTCACCATGCATCAACGTTGCGAACACTACGACGCGACGGGCCCTGGCACGCCAGTCAACGGGGGCGGTAGCGACTCGCCAGGCAGATCACCTGCCGGATAGGCAAAACCATACACGCGGAGCGCTACGGACCGATGCCTCCCGAGGCCTCGGAGATCTCGCTCATCGTCAGGAACCCGGGGTGTCGTTGACGCCGCCCTGAAAACACACGCGCCCCAGAACGGCGCGATGGCCTCGTTTGCCTTTACACAATGGAGGTAGGTCATG
>JAKBDW010000126.1:0-7214 GCA_021834245.1 Pseudomonadota bacterium | reverse complement strand
AAACATGGGGTAGACGCAGAAAACGGAATTTAAAGCACTCTAAGCCAAACCATGTCATTGATTTACGCGGGGCATGATGGCAATATGAAATATGTAAAATAATGATTTTAAGGAGACAAAATTAATTAACGTACTTTAAATTCCGTTTTCTGAATCGACCCCTGCTGGAACCTTTTACCCTGACATCAGTCCAATAAGTACTCGTTTTCCAGCAAATCCGCCACGGTTTCACGCCGACGGATCAGAACGGAACCGTTGCGCGTATGCAACACTTCTGCCGCGCGCGGCCGGGTATTGTAGTTCGAGCTCATCGACATGCCATATGCGCCAGCCGAACACACAGCCAGCAAGTCACCCTCTTCAAGCGCGAGTTCGCGATCCTTTGCGAGAAAGTCCCCACTCTCACACACCGGCCCGACCACATCCCAGCGCTGCAATGCAAGCCCCCGATCATCCTCAAGGGAAATCATGTCATGCCAAGCTTCATAGAGGGCAGGGCGCATCAGGTCATTCATGGCGGCATCGACAATGGCGAAATTGTGCTCGACTCCGGGTTTGAGATATTCCACACGGGTCAGCAAAACCCCGGCATTACCCACCAGCACCTTGCCGGGTTCCAGCCAGAGTTCCAGTCCGCGCCCGTCCAGCGCAGTGCGGATTGCCGCCACATAATCAGCAATGGACGGTGGGGTTTCATCCCGGTAACGGATTCCCAGCCCCCCACCCATATCCAGATGATCAAAAACAATGCCTTCTGCTGCCAGCAAATCCACCAGTTCCAGCACCCGCTTCAGTGCGTCGATAAACGGAGCCACTTCGGTCAGTTGCGAACCGATGTGGCAATCAATGCCCGTCACCCGCAAATGGTGATTGGCCGCCGCTTCACGATAGAGGTCTGGCGCTTCTTCCCAGGCGATACCAAACTTGCTGGAACGCAACCCGGTTGAAATATAGGGATGAGTACAGGCATCCACATCCGGATTGACGCGCAGGCTGACCGGTGCACGCAGGTTCTCTTCCGCAGCAATCCGCGAAATCCTGCGCAACTCGGAAGCCGACTCAACATTGAAACAGGCAATTCCGAGCCGGAGCGCACGGCGGATTTCCTCCACTGTCTTGCCCACACCAGAAAACACCACCCTTGCCGGATCGCCTCCGGCTTTCAGCACCCGCTCCAACTCACCGGCGGAAACAATGTCGAAACCCGCCCCCATGCGGGCAAACAGTTGCAGGATTGCCAGCGATGAGTTGGCCTTGACCGCGTAACACAGGCGGTGGGGCGAATCTTCCAGGGCCTGGACAAACTCGTTCCAGCCACGGATCAGGGTTTCTTCATGATAAACATAGCAAGGCGTGCCCCACTCGCGAGCGATGTCATGCAGGGTCGATGGGTCAAAAGGCAGGGAATCAGTAGAATTCATGAATGGCTCTCTTGGGGTCGTCTCAGAAAACGGAATTTAAAGTACGCTAAGGCCGCGCCGAGGCTGGCACCCAGCGGTACAGCGTAGGAACGGACACGCCAAGGTTCTTGGCCACGTCCTTGGCAGGCACGCCGCTGGCCAGCAGCTTCTTGGCGGATTCGATCTTGCTCTCGGTCATCTTGGGCTTGCGACCGCCTTTGCGGCCAAGCTGCCGGGCGACATCCAACCCGGCGCGGGTACGTTCGATGATTAGCTCACGCTCCATTTCGGCGAGGCTGGCCATGACGTGGAAGAAGAACCGGCCAGAGGACGTGCCGGTGTCGATGGCGTCAGTCAAGCTCTTGAACTGGACGCCCTGCTTGTGCAGTTCGCCGACCAGATCAACCAATTGTTTGACGCTGCGCCCCAGGCGATCCAGCTTCCAAACTACGAGGGTATCTCCCTCGCGCAGCATCTCCTGTGCTTTTCCTAAGCCGGGGCGGTCGGCCCGCGTACCGCTCACCTTGTCCTCAAAGACTTTCTGGCATCCGGCCTTGGTCAAGGCATCTCGCTGCAACTCAAGGTTCTGATCCTGCGTCGAGACACGGGCATAGCCGATTAGCATGGCTTGTCTTGCGCCCGGTCGATGCGATTCTGCATCGTCTACGCGACGGTTGGCTGGTGACAGACAGCCTCGATGTTATGGCCGTCGGGATCGAGCACAAATGCGCCGTAGTAATTGGGATGGTAATGAGTTCGAAGTCCAGGTTTTCCGTTGTCTCGGCCGTTTGCTTTGAGAGCGGCGCTATAGAAATCATCTACAAGTTTTCTGTCATTCACGCGGAATGCGACATGAATCGGCGGCTGGTTTGGTGTGCCTTTGCTGATCCAAAAGTCTGGTTTACCTTCTTCGCCGAATCCGGCAACATCGGTATGCCCAGTAACAGAAGCAGGAAATTCGGCCAGAAGTTCATAACCGATGGCTGAGAGAGTGGATTGATAGAACGACTTACTCCGCTCGAAATCGCTGACAACTACACCAGTGTGATCAATCATGCTCTAGCTCCTTATTTTGATTCTGCGTTGAGACACATGCATAGCCGATAAGCATACGGCGGTTGCCGATCAACCCGCTACAGGCGAGCACAACTCAATAAGCGTGCCCTCCAGAGAGCGTATGTACGCGACGATCTGCCCCCATGGCTTTTCGACCGGCGCATGGATAGGGACGGCTCCGGCAGTAGTTGCCCTCGCATACGCTAAGGCAACGTCTTCGGTGACGAACGCTAATTCGATGCCGGGTGGCGCGGCGCTGGGAGATACTGGCGAATATTTACTGCCGAAATTGAGCGCACCAAGTTCCAGCGAAGCAAAGGCAAGTGTCGTCTCACCAGTATCCAATTCACCATACTGGCCAGAGTCATGCAGAAAGCGTTTTTGGAACCCGAACGCTTTCTCATAGAAAGCAAGTGTCTCGGCTACGGAGCTAACGTAGACGATGGTGTATCCGAACTTCATCTCTCGATACCTTTCATTAGCAGGCCCTTGCGGGCACTGGTAAATTCCCACCAAGGACGGGGTGAATTTCCATTAAGGAACTCAGTGATGGATATGAAAACATCGATGACGCAGGGGTCGTGTCGATGGTTGGTGATTGAGCAAAGGCGTTCATACATCTCGAAGGGAGAGGCCCCTACAATCTGTTCTGGCGCGAGATAGCCCAGCAAGCGAAGGTCCTCGGCAGTCGCCTTGCCAACATTCGGCAAGTCAGTCAGGCGTACGACGCGAGCACGATCAACGTTGTGTGGATTCATGGTTGGTGATGTGTGGCAATGACGCCTGCCCTGATAGTGATCATTCGATGACATCGCGATTGCTGTCTTCGTCATCGGTATCCCGCCGCACAGCGGGCAGTTGTTTCAGCAACTCCGGCAGCGCCGTTTGCACGGTGTCCCACACCACGTCAAGGTTGATGTCGAAGTAGCCATGAGCAATGCGGTTGCGCATGCCGCGCATGCTGCGCCACGGCACCTGCGCGTGGGCCTGCGTGAACTCGACGTAACTGTCCATTACCTTCGTCGCCGCCTCACCAATGATGATGAGGCTCATGATGACGGCCTGCTGGGTGCGCTTGTCCTCAAGGAAGTCGGCTTTGGCCAGACCCTCCACGAAGCTGCACGCATCCGCTGCGGCCTGCTGGATGTGGTCGAGGTAATCGGGCAGTCGGTTCTCACTCATACCGGTTGCGCCTCCGCAAGCACCTTGGCACGGAACTTCGGCGGCAGATCGGCTGGAGTCAACAGATCGACGTGAATGCCGAGCAGCGATTCCAGCTCGTCTTGCAGGCCGCCCAGGTCGAACAGCGTTGCACCTGGCAGCGCATCGACCAGCAGATCAAGGTCGCTGCCGTCCCGGTCGGTGCCATGCAGCACCGAACCGAAGATGCGCGGATTCGCCACGCGAAAGCGGCTTGCCGCTTCACGGACAGCACTTCGTTTTAGGTTAAGTACAACGGACGGTCGCATGGGCATCCTTCCTTATCGAAACTCATTGCAATAGTAAGGGATCGAGAATAACATTTCAAGAACTATTTTCGAGAATCGCAACGCCTTGATTTCGCGTGCCGCACTGGATGGCCAGGCAGGCTTGTCGCAAACCTACGTTTTCAAGAAGAAGGAGACTGCATGCCACGCCGTTCGATACTGTCTGCCGCCGAAAAGCAAAACCTGCTGGCCCTGCCGGATGGCAAAGAAGAGCTGATTCGTCACTACACCGTCAGCGATGCGGACTTGGCCATCATCCGCCAGAGGCGCGGCGCAGCAAACCGGCTGGGCTTTGCCGTGCAGCTCTGCTACATGCGCTATCCCGGTGTGCTGCTGGGCGTACATGACGACCCGTCAACACCCCTGTTGAAGCTCGTAGCCGACCAGCTCAAGGTGTCACCCGATGTGTGGCAAGACTACGGGCAGCGGGAGCAGACTCGACGTGAACATTTGGTTGAGTTGCAAACGGCTTTCGGTTTCCAGCCCTTCACGACGCTGAGCCACTACCGAGCTGCGGTGCACAGTCTGGACGAACTGGCTTGGCAAACCGACAAGGGCATCGTGCTGGCAACGGAATTGGTTGAAGGGCTGCGTCGCAAGAGCGTACTGCTGCCGTCACCGGATGTCATCGAGCGTATCTGTGCTGAGGCGATCACCCGTGCCAATCGACGCATTCACGCCGCTCTGACCGACACCCTGACAAGCATCCACCGGCAGCGCCTGGACGAACTCCTCAAGCGCAAGGAGGGCAGCAAAGCGACTTGGCTGGCGTGGCTGCGCCAATCGCCTGCAAAACCGAACTCGCGGCATATGCTTGAACATATCGAACGCCTCAAAGCCTGGCAGGCGCTTGACCTGCCCGCTGGCATCGAGCGAAAGGTTCACCAAAACCGCTTGCTCAAGATCGCCCGCGAGGGTGGCCAGATGACGCCCGCCGACCTGGCCAAGTTCGAGTCGCAGCGCCGCTATGCCACCTTGGTCGCGCTGGCCATCGAAGGCATGGCCACCGTCACCGACGAAATCATTGACCTGCACGACCGCATCATCGGCAAGCTATTCAATGCGGCCAAGAACAAACATCAGCAGCAGTTTCAGGCTTCCGGCAAGGCGATCAATGACAAGGTGCGCATGTATGGCCGCATCGGCCAAGCCCTGCTGGAAGCCAAACAGAGCGGCGGCGATCCGTTCGCCGCCATTGAGGCCGTCATGCCGTGGGACACCTTCGCCGCCAGCGTCACCGAGGCGCAAACACTGGCGCGGCCTGCGGACTTTGATTTCTTGCATCATATTGGCGAGAGCTACGCCACCTTGCGCCGCTACGCGCCGCAGTTCCTCGACGTGCTCAAGCTGCGAGCTGCGCCCGCCGCCAAGGGTGTGCTCGATGCCATCGACGTGCTGCGCGATATGAACAGCGACAACGCCCGCAAGGTGCCCGCCGACGCACCAACCGCATTCATCAAGCCACGCTGGGCCAAACTGGTTCTGACCGACGAGGGCATCGACCGGCGTTACTACGAGTTATGTGCGCTGTCGGAACTGAAGAACGCGCTGCGCTCGGGCGACGTGTGGGTGCAAGGCTCGCGCCAGTTCAAAGACTTCAACGAATACTTGGTGCCGGTCGAGAAGTTCGTCACTCTGAAGCTGTCCAGCGAATTGCCGCTGGCCGTGGCCACCGACTGCGACCAGTACCTGCGTGAACGGCTGGAATTGTTGGAGGAGCAGCTCGCCACCGTCAACCGCATGGCTGCGGCCAATGACCTGCCGGACGCCATCATCACCACAGTGTCGGGCCTGAAGATCACGCCGCTGGACGCAGCGGTGCCAGACGCCGCGCAAGCCATGATCGACCAGACGGCCATGATCCTGCCACACCTCAAAATCACCGAGTTGCTGATGGAGGTCGATGAATGGACGGGCTTCACGCGGCACTTTACGCACCTGAAGAGCGGCGACACCGCCAAGGACAAAACCTTGCTGTTGACGACGATCCTGGCCGATGCGATCAACCTGGGCTTGACCAAAATGGCCGAGTCCTGCCCCGGCACAACGTATGCCAAGCTGTCCTGGTTGCAAGCCTGGCATGTCCGCGACGAAACCTATTCGACGGCGCTGGCCGAGCTGGTGAACGCGCAGTTTCGGCAACCCTTCGCCGGAAACTGGGGCGACGGCACCACGTCATCGTCGGACGGCCAGAACTTCCGAACCAGCAGCAAGGCAGAGAGCACCGGGCACATCAACCCGAAGTACGGCAGCAGCCCTGGGCGGACGTTCTACACCCACATCTCCGACCAGTACGCGCCATTCAGCGCCAAGGTAGTCAACGTCGGCCTGCGCGACTCGACTTATGTGCTCGACGGCCTGCTGTACCACGAGTCCGACTTGCGCATCGAGGAGCACTATACCGACACGGCGGGCTTCACCGATCATGTCTTCGCCTTGATGCACTTGCTGGGCTTCCGCTTCGCACCGCGCATCCGCGACCTTGGCGACACCAAGCTGTTCATTCCCAAGGGCGATACTGCCTACGATGCGCTCAAGCCGATGATTAGCAGCGACAAGCTGAACATCAAGGCTATTCGCGCCCATTGGGATGAAATCCTACGGTTGGCCACTTCGATCAAGCAGGGTACGGTGACGGCCTCGCTGATGCTGCGTAAGCTCGGCAGCTATCCACGCCAAAACGGCTTGGCCGTCGCCCTGCGCGAGCTGGGGCGCATCGAGCGCACGCTGTTCATCCTGGACTGGCTGCAAAGTGTGGAGCTGCGCCGCCGTGTGCAGGCCGGACTCAACAAGGGCGAGGCGCGCAACGCGCTGGCCAGGGCGGTTTTCTTCAACCGACTGGGCGAAATCCGCGACCGTAGCTTTGAACAGCAACGTTACCGGGCCAGCGGCCTCAATCTGGTGACAGCAGCTATCGTGTTGTGGAACACCGTATATCTGGAAAGGGCGTCAAGCGCATTACACAGTCACGGCCAAGGCGTCGATGACGCGCTGTTGCAATACCTGTCGCCGCTGGGCTGGGAGCACATCAATCTGACCGGCGATTACCTCTGGCGCAGCAGCGCCAAGATCGGCGCGGGGAAGTTCAGGCCGTTACAGCCGCTGCCAAGGTCTTAACGTGCTTTAAATTCCGTTTTCTGAGACGCCCCCATAAAGAACCTTTCGTTTCTGGAAAAAAAAGCTTTCAGGCGAATTTAGATATTTTGGCAACGAGTCATCATTGATAGATCTTCCACCAAACCCTCGCACACGGCCGTGAATATCGCGTATG
>JAKBDW010000467.1:0-7262 GCA_021834245.1 Pseudomonadota bacterium | reverse complement strand
CGAACAGCATTTCTACGTTACCCGAGTAGATCTCGTGCTCCGCGCTGACGATGTCGACATGCATTGTCATGACCATATTATCGCTTCTGCGTTACGAATATCGGTCAACGCGGCCTTGCCTGAATGGTTGCGACCGCGCGCCATTGTCTAGAGTGATTTCGCCTTCTCGACGGCTTCGTCAATGACACCGACCATGTAAAACGCCTGCTCCGGCAGGTGATCGTATTCACCGTCGACGATACCGCGAAATCCCCGGATGGTTTCCTTCAGCGGCACATACTTGCCGGGCGTGCCGGTGAATACTTCGGCGACAAAGAATGGCTGGGACAGAAAGCGCTGGATCTTGCGCGCGCGCGATACGGTGAGCTTGTCGTCCTCGGAGAGTTCATCCATACCGAGAATGGCGATGATGTCCTGCAGTTCCTTGTAGCGCTGCAGCGTCGCCTGCACATCGCGCGCCGTGCGGTAATGCTCGTCGCCGATGACGTTCGGGTCGAGCTGCCGACTGGTCGAATCGAGCGGATCCACTGCTGGATAGATGCCGAGCTCGGCAACCTGACGCGACAGCACCACTGTGGCGTCAAGATGTGAGAAGGTTGTGGCCGGTGACGGGTCGGTCAGGTCGTCGGCCGGTACGTACACCGCCTGGATCGAGGTGATCGAGCCGGTCTTGGTAGAAGTGATGCGTTCCTGCAACACGCCCATTTCATAGGCGAGCGTTGGCTGGTACCCGACGGCCGACGGCATGCGTCCGAGCAGCGCCGACACCTCGGTGCCGGCCAGCGTGTAGCGGTAAATGTTGTCGATGAAAAGCAGCACGTCGCGCCCTTCGTCGCGGAAAAACTCGGCGATGGTGAGGCCGGTCAGCGCCACACGCAGACGGTTGCCCGGCGGCTCGTTCATCTGGCCGTAGACCAGCGACACCTTGTCGAGCACGCCGCCTTCCTTCATCTCGTGGTAGAAGTCGTTGCCTTCGCGCGTACGCTCGCCGACGCCGGCAAACACCGAGTAGCCGCTGTGCTCGATGGCGATGTTGCGGATAAGCTCCATCATATTGACGGTCTTGCCTACACCCGCGCCACCAAACAGACCGACCTTGCCACCCTTGGCGAATGGACACATGAGATCGATAACCTTGATGCCGGTTTCGAGCAGTTCAGTGCTCGCCGCCAGCTCCTCGAAGCTCGGCGCTTTGCGGTGAATGGGCATAACTTTTTCAGCACCCACCGGACCTTTTTCGTCGATCGGGGAGCCGAGCACATCCATGATGCGCCCGAGGGTCTTCTGACCCACCGGTACCGATATTGGCGCGCCGGTGTCTGCCACCGCCATGCCGCGGCGCAAGCCATCGGAGCTGCCCATGGCGATGCAGCGCACGATGCCGTCACCCAGCTGCTGCTGGACCTCCAGCGTCAGGTCGGCTTCGGCCACCTTGAGCGCGTGATAAACCCTGGGCAGTGATTCGCGCGGGAACTCCGCGTCGACCACCGCACCTATGACCTGCACCAGTTTTCCGGAACTCATAAATTTGACCCCATAGGAATTCTGTTTCGAGTTTCAGGTCTCGGTCCGCGGGACGTTGCTCGCCCGGAAAACGAAACCGGAAAGTTCAAACTCTGTGTCATACCGCCGCCGCACCACCCACGATTTCTGAAAGCTCCTGCGTAATCGCGGCCTGGCGCGCCTTGTTATAGCGCAACTTTAGTTCATCGATAAGCTTGCCGGCATTGTCCGAGGCGGCCTTCATGGCGACCATGCGTGCCGATTGTTCACAGGCAATGTTTTCCACCACGCCGTGATAAACCTGCGTCTCTATGTAGCGCTTGAGCAAGTCGTCGAGCACGTCCTTTGCGTCCGGCTCGTAAATGTAGTCCCAGTAGTGTTTAAGCTTCACACCTTCACTGCCCTGCAGTGGCAGCAACTGTTCCACTACCGGCTGCTGCGACATGGTGTTGATGAACCTGTTGTACACGATAAACAGCCGGTCAAGCGTACCTGCGGTGTAGGCGTCGAGCATCACCTTGACCACGCCGATGAGTTCCTCGATGCGCGGCGCATCGCCAAGATGCGAGGTGTGCGACACGATGTTGCCGGCAACGCGCTTCATGAACCCGAAGCCTTTCGAACCGATGGTGCAAAGATCGACCTCGATTTTCTGATCGCGCCACTCGCGCAGCAACTTGATGGTGGTCTTAAGGGCATTGGTGTTCAGGCCGCCACACAGACCGCGATCGGAAGTCACAACGATGAGCCCGGCACGCTTCACCTCGCGTACCTCGAGGAACGGGTGGCGATATTCGGGATGAGCATAGTGTAAATGCCCAATCACGCCGCGGATCTTCTCCGCGTACGGGCGTGCCATGCGCATCCGGTCCTGCGCCTTGCGCATTTTGCTCGCCGCCACCATCTCCATGGCGCGCGTAATCTTCTGCGTATTGCGCACGCTGCGGATCTGGTTGCGTATCTCTTTGCCTACGGCCATAGTTTCGTGACTACCGCTCTCAGTTTGAGTGTGTCGGACTCAGGTTTGAGTTTACCAGGTGCTATGCGCCTTGAAATCGCGCAACGCAGCTTCGAGCTGGCTGGCAACCGCGTCCGAGTATTCGGCCTTCTGATTGATCTCGTCCATCAGCACCGCATGTTTTGCCTTCATGTAGCTCTGCAATGCCGCTTCGCAGGCCTGCACCTTGGGCACCTCGACATCGTCCAGGAATCCCTGATTTACCGCGAAAAGCGATACCGCCATCTGTGCCACCGTCAGGGGCGAATACTGCTTCTGCTTCATCAGCTCCGTAATACGTTGGCCGCGGTCGAGCTGCTTGCGCGTCGCCGGATCGAGGTCCGAGGCGAACTGGGCAAACGCCGCCAACTCGCGGAACTGCGCCAGCGCCAGACGCACGCCGCCACCGAGCTTCTTCACGATCTTCGTCTGTGCTGCACCACCCACGCGCGATACCGAAAGACCAGCATTGATGGCGGGACGTATGCCAGCATTGAACAGGTCGGTTTCGAGGAAAATCTGGCCATCCGTGATGGAGATCACGTTCGTCGGCACGAAAGCGGATACGTCGCCCGCCTGGGTTTCAATAATGGGCAGCGCGGTGAGCGAGCCAGTCTTGCCCTTGACCTTGCCACCTGTCGCCTTTTCCACATACTCGCTGTTGACCCGCGCGGCGCGCTCCAGCAGACGCGAGTGCAGATAAAACACATCGCCAGGATAGGCCTCGCGTCCCGGAGGGCGGCGCAACAGCAACGAAATCTGGCGATAGGCCCAGGCCTGTTTGGTCAGATCGTCGTAGATGATGAGCGCATCTTGTCCGCGATCGCGGAAATACTCGCCCATGGCGCAGCCGCTGTAGGGCGCGATGTACTGCATTGCAGCTGACTCCGAGGCGGTCGCCGCAACCACGATGGTGTGACCCATCGCACCGTATTCCTCGAGCTTGCGCACCACGCTCGCCACCGAGGATGCCTTCTGGCCGATGGCGACGTAAATACAGATGATGCCAGTGCCTTTCTGGTTGATGATGGTATCGATCGCCACCGCGGTCTTGCCGGTCTGGCGGTCGCCGATGATGAGCTCGCGCTGCCCGCGGCCTATCGGCACCATGGCATCGATTGCCTTCAAACCGGTCTGCACCGGCTGCGACACCGATTGGCGTGTGATTACGCCGGGCGCAACTTTTTCAATGGGCGAGGTCTGTTTGGCGTTGATCGCGCCGCGCCCGTCGATGGGATTTCCCAAGGCGTCGACCACGCGACCGATAAGCTCTTCGCCCACCGGCACTTCGAGAATCTTGCCTGTGCAGCGTGCGCTGTCGCCCTCGGTAATGTGTTCGTACTTGCCGAGAATCACGGCACCCACAGAATCGCGCTCCAAGTTGAGTGCCAGTCCGAAGGTGTCGCCCGGAAATTCAATCATCTCTCCCTGCATCACGTCCGCCAGGCCGTGGATGCGGACGATGCCGTCGGTGAGACTGACCACTGTGCCTTCGGTACGGGCCTCGGCGCGGGCCTCGAATTTTTCAATCTTGGCCTTGATCAGATCACTGATTTCGGAAGGGTTCAGCTGTGCCATAGGTTACCTTTATCGATTCAGATAGGATGCCAGGGCGCGCAGTCGTCCGCGGACCGAGCCGTCGACCACCAGATCACCGGCACGAATGATGACTCCGCCGACGAGCGACTTGTCGACCGTGGACACCAGATTGATTTCGCGACCAAGCTTTTTCTTGAGTGCCGCCGCGATGGATTTGAGCTGCGCTGCGTCGAGGTCGAACGCCGAGAGCACTTCCGCATCGATTCGGTTTTCGGCATCGGCCTTGAGTTGCTCGAACTGGTGCGCAATTTCCGGCAGAACGGCGATGCGCCGGTTGTCTTGCAACAGACGCACGAGGTTCTCGCCGTCTTTGTTAAGCCCGCGTCCGCAGACATCGAGGAAAAGCTGCGTGAAGCGTGCACGCGGCAGTCGCGGATCGGTAGCCAGCTCGATTAGCTGTGCGTCAGCCGCGACGCTCGCGGCCAGGGCCAGCATCTTCGACCAAGGCCCGAGCTCATTGCGCTCCTTTGCCAAGCGAAACACGGCTTCGGCATAGGGTCGCGCGAGTGTGGATTGTTCCGACATTATTCAGATCTCACAGCTGGCTTATCACTGACTCAAGCATCTTGGCGTGGCTCTTGGCATCGACTTCCTTTTCCAGGATGCGAGCAGCGCCGGTCACGGCAAGTTGCGCCACTGAAGCACGCAGCTGCTCGCGTGCGGCGTTCATTTCGCGTGAGATTTCCGTCTTGGCGGCCGTGAGTATGTTTTCTGCCTCACTTTTGGCGTGGTGTTTCGCCTCGTCAATGATCTCGGCGGCGCGCTTGTCGGCTTGCGCCAGTATCTCTGCGGTTTGCTGCTTTGCTTCGCGCAGCAGTTCGACGGCGCGCTTGTCGGCCAGCTCAAGCTCGCGCTTGCCCTTTTCGGCGGCAGCCAGGCCGTCGGCGATGCGCTTGGTGCGCTCTGCCAGCATGCGCGTCATCGGGCCCCAGAGAAAACGCCAGATGAAGGCCACCAGTATGGCGAAGGTAATCATCTGGCCGAACAAGGTTGCGGTCACATTCACTTTACTAGCTCCTCTGCGCCATCGTCATGCCTTGGGAACAGGCGACCTCGACCGGCCTCAGCCGCCCAAGCCCTTAGCCACCGCCAGCGCCGCGCCCACAAATGGGTTGGCGAAAGTGAAATACATGGCGAAGGCGAGAACGATGAACGGGAAAGACTCCATCAGGCCGGCAGTGATGAACATCTGCACGCGCAGTGTCGGCAGCATCTCTGGCTGGCGCGCGATGCCTTCCATGTATTTCGAGCAGATTAGTCCCCACCCGAGGGCGGATCCAAGACCCGCTGCCGCCAGGATGATGCCCACCCCGACTGCGGTATAGGCATAGACCATGCCTACCAGGTTGACCATTGTTGCATCGGTTGCCATTTTTGCTCTCCTGAAAAGTTAAATACCAAAATCCACCTGCAATAACCGGTCACGGTGACCGCGATCAGTGCGCTTCGCCATCGCCTTCGTGGGCCATCGCCAGATACATGATGGTAAGAACCATGAAAATGAACGCCTGCAGGGTGATGACCAAAATGTCAAAGATCGACCAGGCAGCGCCGGGCAGCCACTGCGCCCACCACGGCAGCAGCGCGATCAACATAAAGACGAGCTCACCGGCGAACATGTTGCCGAAAAGTCGCAATCCGAGGCTCAAGGGCTTGGCCAGCTCTTCGATGACCGTCATGACGATGTTTACCGGGAAGAACCAGATGCCGAAGGGGTGCACGAGAAACGACTTCAGGTAGGCAATCGGTCCCTTAACCCGCAAATTGTAATAGATTGTAAGAAAGAAAACCGTAATCGACATGCCCAGCGTCGTGAAAGGGTCATTGGTAGCTACATCCCTGAAGTGCCCGACGCCCGCCATGCGGGCTAGCTTGGGCACGAGATCGACCGGCACCAGGTCCATCGAATTCATCAGAAACACCCACACGAACACGGTGAGCGCCAGCGGACCAATGAGCGGGTTGTACCCGGGGAAAGTACTTTTCACCTGACCTTCGACGAACTCCAGCACGGCCTCAAGCAGGTTCTGCATGCCACGGGGATTGTCGAGCGAGAGATTGCGGCCGACACGCCAGCCTGCCAGGACGATCAGCGCGCCCAGCAACCAGCCGACAATGAGCGAGTCCAGATGCCACGTCCAGAATCCGTGACCTACCTGCAGGTAGGTCAGATGATGCTCTATGTACTCAACCGGATTATTGGTGGCTGGTACGCCAGCTTCACTCACTACATCCCCCTAATCAGACTCATTCCCGCGGCAGCTTGGTGGCGCCTAGGTTTATTAGAAATCCGAGCTGGGCAAGCCCAAAGGCAACAATCAACGGGATCGGCGCAAGTTTCAGCCACCCCATGCCGATGCCCAGCAGTACGAGCGTGGCAACAAAGCGCGGTGCTGCGCCCGCGTATAACCCCAACTGACTGCCTGCCCCCTGGCGCACCGCATCGCTAGTCCGCTGCACCCGCCGACCTAGCAGCCAGGTGCTCGCGAGCGCGAGCGCGCCACCATACGACGCAGCCAACGCGCCACTCCGACCAGCGGGCCAGCCTTCAACGACTAAATAGGCGGCCGCTACCGCAAGAGTGAGCAGCAGTTGAGTCAGCAGCACCCGACGAATGCTCTTGCCCAGTATCTCGGCAGCGTAGCTCATGCGCACCACGAAACGCCCGTGTGACGTTGAAATGGCTCAGATCAACCACCACAGCCGGGCTTATGCAAAGCGGCGCAGTATAAATGTCGCTCCCTTGGGGGGTCAATATCGGCGTTGTCTGTAGGCGCCTCAATCACCAGCGCGCTCGTTCAAACGACGCATACCCACAAACACAAAGAGTCAACAGCAGGCCTGCCCGGCAACCATCAATCCGGGAGCCGAGGCAGGATGAAGACTACGCATGCCTGCAGCAATTGGCTCAGGGTTTCGCGGGGGAAGCGGGTGACGGCGCGGTTGTCGTGCCGCTTGCGTTGTCATGTGCGCCGCCGTCGGCAGGAGCAGTGGGCGCGCTCGGTGCGGAGGCACCTGATGACTCGGGTTGCGGCGCGCTTACCGGCGCAGGAGTGGGGGGTGCCGAGGACATCTGCGCTTTCAGCGCCGCAATTTCGTGTGCCACCTGGTCCTTCTGGGCGGCAGTGAGGCGCGCAGCCAGCAGGTCGCGGCGTTTTGCGGC
>JAKBDW010000405.1:0-7264 GCA_021834245.1 Pseudomonadota bacterium | reverse complement strand
CTTTGGGGGGTACCATCCGCACCAAGGGTGCATTGGTCCATACCCCCTCTTTGCTCTGGCTTTGCTCTGGCGATCATGGACGTTTTCGGGCGCGAGCCTAGTACTACTTTGGCATATTTTTATTAGCGTTTTTTGTCAGGGGCGTGTCACAGTGCGGGCATCGTCGAGGTGGAGGCCGTGCCAAGAGATTGAGGATCGCGTTTCTGATTGCGGGCATGGTCGGTTGCGGCGGTGGTCCCTCGATTCTTTTTTTTCCGTCCCGCTGCTTTGAGGCGGCGGGATTGGAGGAAGGCGTAGGCGATCATTGCCATCAGGACATGTCGATGTAACCCGATCCAGGACCTGCCTTCGAAGTGATCGAGGCCAAGTTCCTCTTTGAGTTGCTGGTGCGCCTGCTCACAGACCCATCTGGCTTTAATCGCGGCGGCCAGCATCTTGATGGGGGTATCGGCTGGCAGGTTCGACACATAATATTTTTGCTCGCCTGTCGACCGCCGCTCGCCGACGAGCCACACCTCCGAGCCCGGCATGCACTGTACACGATTATCGAGCATCCGATGCTTATGGCCGTCGGCCACCCGAACACGGCAAGCGGCAAAGCGGCATGTCAGGCCACCTTTCGTACCCTGACGCCAGGTGATCTTTTTCCATTTTTTCCCGGTCAGCATTAGCTCCGCGGAGATCGGGGGCCGGTCGGGGACGTGGTATTTTCGGCGGTTGCCGGTTTTCGCGACGGGGAAGGACAGAGCAATATCGGCCGGATAGACGTTCTGGCGCCGCGACAGACCCACCGCCCATAGTAGGCCACGCGCGCTCAAAGAGGACAGAGCGTCGGTTGTAATTTAAACAACGCTAAGGTCGAACGTATAGTGAACATTGCTCCGATATCGAGATCGGCTCTGGCTTTGTCATCCCCGTAACGCTTTATACAATGCCGTCTTCCCAACTTTGAGCCGGGTCGCAGCCTCGCGGACAGTCAGCCCTTTGCCTATGATGGCGCGCGCGCGTTCAAGTTTTTCGCCCGTGACCACGGGCTTGCGTCCGCCTTTGTGGCCACGCGCGGCAGCCGCGGCGAGGCCGTCGCGTGTGCGTTCCCGAATCAGGTCGCGCTCGAACTGCCCGAGTGCGCCGAACAGGTGAAAGACCAAGCGGCCACCAGGCGTCGTAGTATCGATTGCTTCGGTAAGAGACCGAAACCCGACACCGCGTTTTTCCAGTGTGGTTACAGTTTCTATTAGATGCGGCAGCGAGCGGCCGAGGCGATCTAGCTTCCAGACGATCAGCACGTCGCCGTCCCGCGCATAGTCAAGTGCAGATCGCAGACCGGCACGATCGGCCTTGGCTCCAGAGGCACGATCCTCGAACACCTTTTCGCACCCCGCCGCAGACAGTGCATCAAGCTGCAACGCCGTATCTTGGTCGAGGGTGCTGACGCGGGCGTATCCAACGTATGCCAAAGGGTGTTGTGTCCGTTTTCCCGTCCGGAAACCATATTGTCCGGTTTGCCGTTTTGTGTCCAGGGTTTCCGGACATTTCGGGAGTGACCGTTCAATGTTCGTTTGACGGACAACCGCCGCTAGGATGGCAGCCATCAATGGGAGGATAAAGAAGATGGCACACCGGCAGCTACTAACCGACGAGGAGCGTCAGGCTCTCCTTGGTATCTCGCTCGATCCCGACGGTATGGCGCGACACTTCACCCTGTCCCGTGCCGACCAGGTTCTCGTGGCAGCACGCCGCCGGGATTCTAATCGCATCGGATTTGCTGTTCAACTCGCCCTGCTTCGTTACCCCGGCATTGCGCTCGCGCAGTTGGAGCAGCCCGTCGATTCGCTCGTTCAATGGCTTGCCAAACATTTAGCAATTCCCGGCGCGCCGTTCTCTGGGTATGCGCAGCGCCCGCAAACAATGACGGACCACGCTCGCCTGCTCGCCGCCACCCTGGGTCTTCGCCCACCAACGAACGCTGACCTGCCGATGATGATTGAGGCCGCGGCGCAAGCTGCCTGGAGCACCGATCGCGGGCAACCCATCGCCGCTGCAGTTGTTACCGCGCTGCGGACTTCCCGCATCATCCTGCCCGCTGCCGGCGTTATCGAGCGCACCGCTATTGCTGGCCGGGCCCGGGCGCGCAGCCGCGCGACGCATGCCCTTATGACTGGAATTTCTGAGCGACAGATTGCCAAGCTCGACGAACTGCTTATCCTTGATCCCTCCGCAAATATGACGCCGTTTGCCTGGCTCAAAGCGGTTCCGATCGCGCCCAAAGCTGATCACGTCCGTGAATTGCTTGATCGACTAAAGTTGGTTCGCGGCATCGGCTTGCCCCCTGAAATCACCAACCGCATCGCCGAGGAACGGCTGCGGCAGTTTGTGCGAGAAGGGCACGCCTCCGATGCTCACCAGCTCGGGCGCTACGCCGCCCATCGGCGGCGCGCAATCCTGGTTGCAACCGTGCTCGACCTGGAGACGCGATTGACCGATGCGGTGCTGGACATGGCCGATAAGCTGGTTGGCGGTTTTTTTGCCAGAGCGCGCAATACCACGCGCCGGCGCTATGCGGCCAGCGCCGGGAATGTCGGCCGGCTGATGCGTCTGTTCCACGGCACCATCGACGCGCTCGCCGCGGCACAGGAAGCCAAAAGCGATGCCTTCGAGGCGGTGAATGACGCAGTTGGCTGGCCAAAATTGTTGCGTGTTCGTGGTGAGGTCGCGGAGTTAGCAAACTTGGCTGATGAAGATCCTCTGGTGCGTGCGGCAGATCGCTGGAAAACGCTGCATAAATTTGCACCGGCTTTAATTGAGGCGCTAGAATTTCGAGCAGTTCGCGCCGGCGATCCAATGCTGGCTGCGTTGAAGCTCCTTGTTGAACTGAACCAGTCCAGCAAGCCTGAGGTCCCGTCAGATGCGCCCATGCCGTTCCGCAAAGAGTGGCGCCGGCTGGTTATGCAGGATGGCCAACCAAGCAGACGCCTCTATGAAATGGCGGTCCTGGCCACCCTGCGCGACAAACTGCGATCTGGCGACATCTGGGTTGAGCGCTCTACCAACTACCGCCGTTTTGACAGCTACCTCCTGCCGGCGGCAGCCGTTCCTGCCGCGGCGGCGCAGCTAAAACTGCCGGCGACGGCCGATGAGTGGCTCGCTACTAGGGGCCAGGAACTTGACCGGCGGCTTAAGCGCTTCGCACGACGGCTGAAAAAGGGCGACTTGGACGGGGTCGAAATGAAAAATGACCGACTGCAAATCACGCCAGTCAAAGCCACGACATCGCCTGAAGCCCGCGCCTTTGCAGACGGGATTGAGGTGATGATGCCGCGTGCTCGCATCACCGAGGTCCTGCACGACGTGAACAGAGCTACAGGCTTCGCCGCCGCCTTTACCAACCTGCGTACGGGCGAAAGATGCGAAGATGAAAACGCGCTGCTCGCTGCCATTTTGGCCGACGCCACCAATCTTGGGCTCGGCCGCATGGCTGCCGCCAGCCACGGCGTGACGCGTGACAAGCTCATCTGGACTGCCGACGCCTACATCCGGCCGGAGACCTACAAGGCGGCATTGGCCAAGATTATCGATGCTCATCACGCATTGCCCATCGCCGGCATTTGGGGTGATGGTACCACGTCCTCGTCGGATCGGCAGTTCTTTCGATCTGGAAAACGAGGCGACACCGCCGGCGATGTGAACGCGCGCTATGGCGTCGATCCAGGCCTGGGCTTCTACACCCACGTCTCCGATCAGCATGGCCCCTTTAACGTCCGGGTCATGTCCGCGACCAGTCATGAGGCGCCATACGTGCTGGACGGCCTGATGCACCACGGAACCGCGCTAAAGATCGGCACCCATTACACCGACACGGGCGGCGCCTCGGATCACGTGTTTATCCTGTGTGCAATGCTCGGATTTCGATTCTGCCCGCGGCTACGTGACTTTCCAGATCGCAAGCTCGCCTGCATAGAGCCAGCTACAGCCTATAAAGAATTACAGCCGCTTCTTGGCCGCCGGGTTAAGACTGACGTCATCCGCGAACATTGGGACGACATCCTTCGCCTCGTCGCCTCGCTGCAGGCAGGCACCGTCCTGCCATCGGCAATGCTGAAAAGACTGGCCGCCTTCCAGCGCCAAAATCAACTCGATCTCGCGCTGCAGGAGCTGGGGCGCATCGAACGAACATTGTTCATGCTGGACTGGTTGGAATCACCCCAACTTCGGCAGCTTTGCCAAGCAGGACTAAACAAAAGCGAGCAGCGCCATGTGTTGGCCCAGGTGATCTGTACCTTTAAGCAGGGCAGAATCGCCGATCGGGGGCAGGATGCGCAGCAATTCCGTGCATCAGGGCTCAATCTGGCGATCGCTGCCATCGTCCACTGGAACTCGACGTACCTGGCTGACGCCATCGACCACATGAGAGCAAATGGGAGGCCTGTGCCGCCCGACTGGCTCGCCCATACTTCGCCCCTGACCTGGGAGCACATCGGCTTCTCGGGGGACTTCCTGTGGGACCGCGCCGCCGCGACCGCCGGCCAGCGCCGGGCCCTCAATCTAGGGCGAGAAAGCAGGGCAGCATGACCGCCACTCAGATGTTCGCTAAACGTTCGCCCTTAGCGTTGTTTAGCGAACAACCGACGCTCTGTCCTCTCAAAGCTTCGCGGAAAGGCCCGCTTGATCCGTACCCTGCATCGGCAAGCACACAGCCAAAACGCGTGCCGGAAGCGATGACCCGGTCGATCTCCTCAATGGCAATTTCCGGCTTTGTTCGCGCGGCCTGCCGATCCGCCGGCACACGCGCCCGCGCCATGCGTGTGGGATCGTCCGTCCAACTCTCCGGCAGGAATAGCCGAAGACCAACCATTACCGGCACCTCGCGCGAGGCCAGCGTCACCGAAACCAGCGACTGACAGACCGTATGTTCGTTGTCCGGGAGGTGGCTCGTCCGCATATGCGACGAGCGAGGGTTGCGCCGGATGGGCCGGTGCCGAGCCTCTCGCATAGGGGACGAGCCGTGCAGCAGGATAGCAAGATCTACGTAGGACTGGATACCTCGAAGCTGAAGATCTCGGTAGCGGTGGCTGAGGAGGGACGTCCAATGTCTATTGCACGCCATGATCGCACGCCATAAATAGCCAGATCATCTCGGAATCGAACTAAAACTCCTCGAAACGAGCACTGAGGCAGGAAGAATGCGCCTCAGACGCCTTCCTTACCGTACGCTTTCGTTCAGATGGGCCTTCCGCCCCTATTTTCCCGACAGCAAGGCTTCGAGACGCTTTGTTGCGGCTTCGGCATCTTTTGCGGCGGTCTGGATGTCCTGATTATCGAAGAACCGTGCAATTCGAAGGCTTTGAACAGCCTGATGGATGCCTTGTGTGTGTAAGACTTCAAGAACTCCGCGCATTGTTGCCAAAGTCGGGTTATCATGAATTCGATCTCCGACGAATTCGAAGCCGATTTTATTACCTAACGCCCAACGGCGAAGAGCCAAAAAGGTTCCTCCGTTGGTAATCTTAACCTTGACTTGTTCCGGCACTTCCACAAAAACGTCGGTCTCAATTAAAATGCCGGTTGGAGATTCATCGCGGATCAGGCAATCAACTGTCGTACCGGCCTCTCCGAAGACAATTTTTCCAGATTTAAAGACACGTTGCCGGTTTGCACGTCTCATTTCGTGGTCGATGTCCCGAGGACCACTTCATCTGCGCGGGCGCCGATCGTATTCGCCAGCTGACCAATGGCTGTTCGGAACGGCCCGGACGGTTCAGCTGCGGGTTTACCTAAAAGTGTTGCCTTGGGTACAACCTTTGGTAGGTATTGGATTACGTGATCAAACTTTATGCCGAGGGTATTTTCCATTTTACTCTGGCTTAGCCCGCCAGGCCGATCTGCCTGGTTCAATACCAGGATCGGCTGTGCCGATTGCTGCGGGTTGGCCGGTAAAGCTACGAAACGAGACAGATTGCGGATGGAGACGAAACTAGGGTCCAAAATAATTATTCTCCGATGGGCGAGGTAGAGCAAGTCACGAGGGAAGGGCAAAAGTTTTGTTCCAATATCAGCGATAATAAATTTATAACGTTGACCGAGGATTTGGGCGAGGCTATCGGCGCTGGTTCGGATATATCTGCTGTTTTCCATGAGCGGGATGTCCGACGAAAGAATATGCAACCGAGATGTTACATGCTGGGTTGAACGTTCGATCAGTAGGCTGTCAACCCGTTCGGGGGCGGCCAACACTTGGCGCAGGCCTTTGCCCGATTTCACGTGAAAATTAAGAGCGGCGGTGCCTGTGTATAAATCAGCGTCAAGCAGGAGTGTATGGCGGCGCATCTCCTTGCCAATGACCCAGGCAAGGTTGGATGCGATAGTAGAAGAGCCAACACCGCCGCGCATACCGGAAATTGTAATGAGTCTGCCGGTGCGTGGTATGCTGCCAGGTACCTCTTCGCCGGCCTTCATCGAGGTGAAGGTAATAAAATACTTTTGTATATCCACAGTGGTGAGAGGTTTGACGAAATAGTCCTTGATGCCGAAGTCTTTGGTGAAGATGCGATAGGAAGATACGTCGCTGAATTCACCGATGATAAAGACAGTCGTATCCGGGGTGATCACTTCGCTCAATTCCATCATGGCGGTGACCGGTTGATCTTCCCCGGTGATATCCACAAGAACGGTTTTCGGCAATTCCATGTTCGCCAGCAACGTGAGAGACGTGCGGAAATCGGTAATATGCAGTTTCAGGCCAGTCGGAAAAGCAGGCGTTAACGCTTGCCGCAGCGTATCCGCGGTGTCTTTATCAGTCACGAATCCCAGGAATCCGCCGGTAGGAGCTTTGCGGGGTTCAGGAGATCTGGGCATAGCAAAGGGCCAGATAAAGAACTGGCTGGTTATCGCGAGATCGTTCAGCGGGCATAATTGTCGTGCCTCAGGTTCAGGATTTATTCACGGATATGCAACTATGGAGGCTTTCTTACTTTAAATCAATCAGTTCGTTCAATAAAGTGACAAGATGGACCGATTGGTTCACGATTTCGCCATCACGCAATTCCACCAGAACGTCGGCAATTTCCTCATTTTGCTGCACCCTGCGCACTAGGTTTCCGGCTATTTTGTGGAAGGCGGCGTGCTGGGTGATGACTTTGTCTAATAATGGACGCTGCTCCGCGGTGCAAACTCTTTGCTGGCGATACAGCCAACGGCCGAGAAAGCACTTGTCGTCCCGACAAATGATTTGCCAACTCAAAGGTTTGCCGTCTCCCCGAATCCGCAT
>JAKBDW010000556.1:0-7277 GCA_021834245.1 Pseudomonadota bacterium | reverse complement strand
GGATACATGCTGAAACCGCTGCGCATTGCAGTTCAGTTTCTCACCCGGATTCCAGTGCCCTCCCCCGGGATGGTGGCCGACAAGGAAATCGGTCGCTCCCTGCTGTGGTACCCGCTTGTCGGTGCATTACTCGGAGGCGTGCTGGTCGGACTGTACTGGCTGACCGACGGCACCGCACCACTGCTGCGCGCCGCCCTGATTCTGGCTGTCTGGATTCTTATAACTGGTGCCCTGCATCTGGACGGCCTGGCGGACAGCGCCGATGCATGGCTCGGAGGGCTAGGCGACCGTGAACGCACGCTTGCCATCATGAAGGATCCCTGCAGTGGACCCGGTGCAGTAACAACCTTGATTGTCGTTCTGCTACTCAAACTGGCAGCGCTGGATGTTCTCGTTGCAAAGGCGCAGTGGACACCCTTGATATTGGGGCCGTTACTCGGAAGAACCGCGCTGCCCCTGTTGTTTTTAACAACACCCTACGTGCGGTCCACCGGGCTGGGTGCCACCCTCGCGACCCACATGCCGCGGCGGTCCGCCGCGATTCTTGTTGTCGCTATTGCCACTGCCGTGTTCTCAATTTTCGGGCGTAGTGGCATTGTCACGTTGCTCGCCTGCATTGGTCTATTTTGGCTGATGCGTCGTTTGATGATCCGACGTATTGGTGGAGCAACCGGCGACACGGCGGGCGCTGTCGTCGAAATTGTCGAAATGACGGTGCTACTTGTCGCGAGTCTAAAAATTCACCCGGGGTTTGGCTAATACACCGCTATCCTATCTGGCGCAGGCTTGCCAGTTGGGGGAAACAGAATCATTCTCCGCCAGACAAACGCTTTGCTGCACAGCAGTCCGCATCTTCTGGAACTTGCGCCTACCAAGCGTTCGCCCACAATGGTTTGAAAGCACCATGCCTCGCCTTCTTCACCTGTCGAATTGCGCGTGTCGCGGACTGTTCCCCCAGGGCACTTCCCACCTCCATGACTGACCGCGATCGTGCGCTTCTATTTTGACGAATCACGGCTGGACGTGCCCACGCGCGTATGAGCGGTGACGCACAATGCGTTTTACGCCGACGAGGTCAACGCAAACCGTGTTGCCGTCTCGCTTGTGGAACAGGTCCGCCTGACGCTACGTATCGCCGGTTACGCCCTCTGTCCGTTTTATCATGGATTCGATCAGGATTTGCTTCTCGACACCAATAAGGATTTTGGTTGCAGCGTCATGCGCCACAGCAATCTCCTCTCGGCATCCCCAAGGCCGGCGCTGCTATCGGGGACTTCGGGCCTCGACGTCCGCCGCCGTGGCACCAGTGCAAGAACATATGTCTATGGATATATATCAATCAGCATAAGTCGCCGAGCAAATTGTGGCGACGGTGCGGCACCTGTGCTGCCGTATGTCCCACCGGCGCTCTTCAGTCTCCTTTGTTCTCCGATGAAGAGTGGTCTGGGGTTCGCGAGGGCTTGTCTGCTTCCAATCTACCCGAGCGAACGCTGGTGCTCTCCTGCCCAGCCGCGAATCTGGATAGTCTTCCTAGAGGAGCAACTGCAGAACTTCTGCCCTGCGTCGGGTTGCTGGGGGGTCACCCATATGGCCCAAGCGGCGGCCTTCTCGCCCGCGCGAGTTGTCATCAATTGCCGCTCGCCACTTACATGCGAGAAAGCTGTTTCCGCGCGCCGTGCCAAGTCCGACCTGGAAGTTGTACAGAAAAGCCTATCCAAAGTGAATGGCACGCTGCTCTTTGTCGACGATGTGACACGCGAAGACGAACGCCTTGTCCCGCCTGTGCGGCGTAAAACGCCGGCTGATGGTCAGACTCCTTCTCCCTCACCGGCGGCAGGTGCTGAGCGTCTCGGCGCCCAGCGTCAGGCGGACTTTGTGACCGCCGTCCGCAAAGTCTATCGCCGCCGCGTACCTGCAATTACGCAGGGACAAATCTTCCGGGCGGAGGTCGACGCGCATTGCACCCTTTGTGTCGCATGCGCCAACGTATGTCCTGAGCGCTCTCTGCACGCCAGCCAGACGGACGATTCCTTCACCCTGCTTTTCTCGGCTGAACGCTGCATCGGATGCGGTCTGTGCGCCACGCGATGCCCCGAGAAAGCCATACGCATTGAGCCCGCGGAGGACATCGGCGATATGATTGCCGGGCAGGCAACGAAGCTGTTCGCCTCCCCCGTGGCACGCTGCCGCCGCTGCAAAGCCGCACTCGGTCCCGCTTCGTCCATCGCCCACGTTGCAAACCTCCTTTCCAGCGTCCCCGCTGTCGCCGAGACGTTTGCTCATTGTCCTTCATGCAAAATTGCGCAGCTCGGCACGTAAACACATCTGAGGTGATAATCTCTAACCGGGGATTAGTGCAGTGGAGTCGAGGCCGCGAGGGTTAACCAACGTCAGCAAGCAAGATCAGCATTCCTGCGCTCGCCGCCAGTCTGTAGCACTGAAGATTATCAAGGTGTCTGACCAAAAATGCGCAACCCCATTCGGATTCCCTGTCCGCACAACCGGTCTGATCATGGCTCCGTGAGTTTTACCCGAGGTTTTCTGGCAACACGGTTCCACGATACGAAGTTCGCAATTATTCCTAGAACTCAGGAAAAGGTCGGAACTGCCGCTGTCCAACGATTGGCACAGGCAATTTTTATAGAAATTTAGGCGGCCCAACGTAGCTGCCAGCGCGTTATTGCATATCTTTCTTGGCGCAGCTTGCCTTTTCCTCGAGCCAATAAACGGTGTTTCCGACCACCACGACGGATCCCGACACAATCGCAGAGCCGGCGCTTAGAGTAAGCAAGCCGACAAGGCAACCCGTGCCATTATAATCGTAGCGGGGATCAGTCTCTGACCGGCACATGCCCGCAATGAACGTCGATCGGAGCTCCAGTCGCCTGGCCGTTAAATCACAGTCGTTATTGTACTGTTCGGTTGGGTGGGGGTAAAAAATACATCCGGAAACGAGGAATGCCGTTGTGAGAATCGCAGTCTGGGCTTTTTGTCGCCAGTTCATGCCACCTTGCCTCCAAGCATCTGCACAAGCAGTTTCTCGATCCATCCGGGACTCGTTCTAACTAACTCCTGACGGCCTATTGACCGCCACCTTCTCCGATTTCTTGATAAAAACTAGACAGAGTTCTCGCTAGATGCAAGAAAGCAAGGTGATTCTTGCTCATCCGGCCACCTTCTTCCTGACTGTCGACTTCGGTTTACCCATTGTCCGCTGTGCAAGACGCGCATAGTCAGCATGGGCGGAACTGTTACAAATTGAGTCCTGCAAATAGCCGAGTTTTCGCTAATCCAGCGTGCTTTCGCCATGGCTGCTCGGCTGACGTCCCGATCCTGCAGTAAAGGGTGGTTTCTTGTCACAAAACTAGCGCAAATTTCCTGCAATTCGCGCCTATACTTATAATAACCAAATCAATTCAGGACATTTGCGCAACTGGTCAAAACAAATTAGTGTCTTCAGTCATAAAAGCTGCCCGGACGCTCGCCCGAGGGCGTGCAAACACCCAGGTTAACGCAAGTAATTCGGCTTTGGTGCCTATTCAACGACGATCTAAGGGCATCTCGCGCTCGCTACGGCGAAAGCGCAATGAGCTATATTAGATTTCACCGCATCCACCCAGATCCAACATCATTGAACACGCAATGAACTTCGAATTTCATACGATGACCCTGATGTTTTCAGTCCTCACCTTTCTGTTGTCGGGGTTCCTTGCGCTGTCTGCGTTGCACGCGCCCGGCATTCGAGGCATCTGGCTGTGGGCCTCTGCCAGCCTGAGTTACTGCTTGGCAAGCCTTGTCACCTCGATATCGGCGGACATCGCCGAAGCTCGTTGGCAGATCGTTTTTCTTGCGGTTTTGGTTTTCTCCGCCGTTTCCCTGCAATTTTCCGGCATTCAGGCCTTTCGCAAAAAGCCAATCAACCTAGTCATACCGCTGCTGATCGTCCTGATCGGTTTCGCGCAAAGCGCCATTTTCGCCTTGGTGTTGCCGAATTCCGCTGGCTTGGCGCGGGCTATCGGTAATTCCGTTATTTTCGCGCTGGCCAACGCTCTGTGCGCTCGCGCCCTGCTCATTCCTGTCGACAAACCGCTGCGCACTGCCTACTGGTTTACCGGGGGATCCTTTGCCCTGCTCTCTGTCGTATCTCTCGGCAGGGCGTTCATAATCTACTTTTCGCAAATGTCTTTATTGTCTACTGGCCCCGCCCAGCTGCCCTTTGATCCCAGCAGATTTTTTGTCACGGGAATGCTGCAAATATGCGTGACATTCGGATTTATCCTGATGATGAATTGTCGTCTCGTCATGGATGCCCAGGAAATGGCCGTTCGTGACGGACTGACCGGCGCGCTGAACCGTCGAAGTCTGGAAGACGAAATGACTCGCCTGACCGCACACTGTGCGCGTACCGGAGACAACCTCGCGCTTATCATGCTCGATGTCGATAGCTTCAAATCGATAAACGACCGCTTCGGTCATCAGGCTGGCGATAAGGTGCTACAGAACCTCGCCTCTCTAACTCACTCATCCATCAGAGGCGAAGACTATTTCGCCCGCTACGGCGGCGATGAATTCTGCATCGTCATGCCCTCCGCCACGGAAATCGAGGCTCACATTTTGGCCGATCGCCTGTGTCGCACTTTTGCCAACCGCGTAATTGAGTTCCGCGCCGAAAACCTACAGAGCACGATCAGCATTGGTATCGCCGACTCACCCCACGTCGGAGTGGATTTTCGGGCACTCATGGCAGCGGCAGATCTGGCACTTTATGATGCAAAGAAGCGCGGTCGCAATCGGATAACGTTGCATTCAACCCTGCCTGCAAGCCCAAGCGAGAATCAGGCTGACGCAGGCACGGCCTCCAATGCGGCAATTCCTACGACGCCCTGAACCGCCTCATCGCGCAGCAGCGGCAGACCCGAACCTCGACCGCCACCAGTTGGACCTATGACGCCAACGGCAACCGGGAGAGCGCGACCCAGGGCGCCACGACCACCGCTAATGGCTATGCCCCCATGAGCAACCGCCTCATCGAGATCGGCGACGACACGCTCGCCCTCGATGCCGCCGGCAACACCATCGCCGACCACCATGGACAGCGCACCTTCACCTACGGCCCCGCCGGGCGTCTCATGGCGGTCCACGACGGCCATCACTTGATCGCCCGCTACCGCTACAACGCCTTCGGCGAGCGCGTGGAGAAGCGCACCGACACGGGGATCACGCTTTACCATTACGACGTCTATGGCCGGCTCCTCGGGGAGACCAATGCCGAGGGGGTCGCCCGGCGCGACTATGTCTGGCGGGACGGTATCCCCGTGGCACAGATCGATCGCACCGGTCCCGGGATGAGTGGCGCATCGCGGACGGACCGCGATGCCGGGGAAGAATCGCATTCGCCGGCCGGTCCCGACCGCCTTGTCTACCTCCACACCGACGGGCAGGGCACGCCGCACGTGGCCACCGATACCAATCAAACCGTCGTCTGGCGCTGGGAGGGCGAGGCCTTCGGGGCGAGCGCACCGATCGGGGCGGATGTCGAGAATCACCGGCATAATGACGCCGGTCATGGCGACGATGACCACCAGGCGCTGTCCCAGCTCCGCGTGACCGTCAACCTGCGCTATCCCGGACAGTACTATGATCGGGAGACGGGGTTCTTCTATAACTGGGAGCGGTATTACAATCCCGGGACCAGGAGATACGTCACGAGTGATCCGATGGGGTTGGCGGGGGGACTGAATACCTATGGGTATGTGGGAGGAAATCTGTTGAAATGGGTTGACCCCACAGGCTTCAGCGGCTACTCGGGCAGTGCGGCGATTCCGCCGGTGAGGCCGTATGGGCCTCCGGTCCCGCCGATCGTGATAGCTGAGCTTAACAACTATGCAAATCAAGCTGGCGCGGCCGGCGGCCTTGCGATAACTTATGGTGCGGCCACTGGGGATCTGCCACTCGCATCGGCGGGATTGATGGTCGCCGGCAGTGGTGCGGTGGCTTCAGGATTGGCGCAGCTGTTGAGTCCAGATCTGCCTGGAACACTCGTTGGCGCCGGAATCGACATTGCAACAAGCTACCTGCCACCCCCCTATGACACGCTTACCGACAGTCTAGGCAACCAATTGGCGAATGACCTCTTGCCCGGCTTCCTGCAACAGTTGGGTATCGGACCATGCGAGTGAGTGTCCTTAGCTGTTACGATGGCAACCGGACAGGCGCACGGGTTTTTTGCCGTTGACGCTATCTGCGCCGTGGCGTCATTCATTAGTGTGAGCTGGGCATGAGGTACGCAAGATGACGCAAGCAAAAAAGCGAATTCTCTTGTTCGTTGGCCTCTCATGCATGATCACTGGTTTTGTTGGCATGATCTTCGCCCGTTCCTGGTATCACCCTTGGGCAATAGTCCTCCTCTTTTTGGGGGGAGGCCTCACTGGCAAAGCTCGTGCACCTGACCGGGTGATCTATGCGGATCCCAACGCCAAAGTCTTGCCCCCGCAGCATGAACCGAAGGAACCTGATTACTGGCGGGCCATGATCAAGAGCTGGATTGGTGTCGTCCTCGCGTTCGCTTCGCTTCCAGTCGCCGCTCTGCTCAAAAACATTAATTGGATTCTTGCATTGATCGTGGCAGGAATCTTGGCGTTCTGGGGTCTTTACTGGGCAACTGCCTACTGGACCTACATCACCAAGAAGTGAGCAGTGATCCCAGCGGCTGTCGCGCTTCATGTCAAACCGGACAAAATGGTTGACGTAAAAGGAGAGACTTTCACCGCTTTGTCCCATTTACGGTGCAGTTTGGAGGAGGTTGTCGGCGCAACGATTAGGAATGTCGCTACGCGGCTATCAGAACTATGAGCGTGGCGAGCGGGCAATTCCGGTGGCGCTGGTGCGCGCGCTCTACGAGGAATTCAGGGTAGACCTGGTATGGCTTCTGACCGGGGAAGGGTCCATGTTGCTTTCGGGTGCTGCGCTGCCGCAACGGCACCACGGCGAGCAATCTCGCGACGATCCTCGCCGCCGTAACAAGCGCGGGACGCAGGCGGCCGACAAGGAACCCGCGCCGGCGCCTAAACCGCGCGCCAGGAAGCCGGCGGCGCGCCGATGACCCGGCGGTCCCTTAGGCCCTTATCACACCATCCCGAGGACTCCCTTTAACTCTCCACCTTTTACTGCAAAGTGTAAAGGGTTGAGGGGCCCCTTGATTTCAGTGACGGAACCAATGCGCCTGGATCAAGAACGAGCGGGGCCGCCTTCCAGACGCTGCGGACCGCCGGGATCGC
>JAKBDW010000305.1:0-7307 GCA_021834245.1 Pseudomonadota bacterium | reverse complement strand
TCCGATCTTCAACGACACGTTTGGGCACGAGGCTGGTGACGAGGTGCTGAAAGCCGTCGCGGAGGCCATGGCTCGGAATATCAGAGGCGCTGACTTTTTGGCACGTTATGGTGGCGAAGAATTTGTTGTCCTCCTGCCGGAGACGGATGCCGGCGGGGCGGAACTTATGGCGGAGAGACTGCGTTTGGCCGTGAAGGAGAAGACAATTCCTGCCATCAAAAAGGCTATTTCTATCAGTCTTGGAGTTGCCACTACGCGACAGAATGAAACCGCCAAAAGCCTCCTCAAGCGGGCGGACGACGCGCTTTATCTAGCGAAACGATCGGGACGAGATCGGGTCATGGTGGCTGATCCAATGGCCGCTTGAGATAGAGCTGGCTTTTCTCGAGGGCGGGCTTGGTTCTTGCGTAAAAGCTGCTTTGGCTGAGCTGTTTGCCCCAACTTCTTGATGCGGTTCAGTGCGCGAGTGCAATTGAGATGCCTGGTCTTGGGGTAACGTGGTTCGGCACGTGGCCACGAACTGCAGTAAAGAGAAAATGGCCGTAGTGGGATCGGCTTAGGTCTGATATACGACATCGAGTCGTGTCGGCCAAGGGGCAGCATGGGACAGCCGGTCCGCCCGACCGCTACCTTGTAGGCCGGCTTTGAGGCGCCTCGTGCCGGTAGCCAAATTTCGTTTGTCCCAACGGAGACGCCCCACAGCTGATAGCCGGACTGTGTGCTAGCGTCGAGCATCATGCGCCCTTGATGCGCAGAATTTGCCTATAGTTCTCTTCAATAGGGAGGACAAGATAGCCGGCTCGCGAAGTCAAGGAACGGCCTCGTCTATCCGGTCTCGTCAGGGAGTCGAACCTCCCTACGGCACCAAGACCTTTCTGTCAGAGCGGCATGAGCCGCGTGGCAGGAACAACGGGTAAATGTTTCCGAGCGACGACGGTGGTCAGAGATACAAAACTCGTGCAGGGGGTGAAAGTGACTCTTCGACAGCTTGATTATTTTCTGGCGCTTGCCAGAGCGGGAAGCTATAAGGAGGCCGGCAACGTGTGCGGGATAACACAGTCCACCTTGTCTTTAATGATCATAAGGCTAGAGGATGATCTCGGGGCCGTTTTATTTAACCGGAGCGCCAACCCGGTCAGGTTGACCCCCATCGGCCTGCGTCTGAAATCACACGCCCGCGCTATCGTCAGGAACGTTGATCAGATGCGTGAGCTTGTTCAGCACTACGGGGAGGATAGCGCGTCGATCGTCCTTGACGACGACGCGGAGTTGCATGCCGTGCATGTTTCGCGCGCTGGCGCACCTGCGCGCATGACCCCCAAGCGATAGGTGAGCTTTAACAGGTATGCTATGGAAGCGACATCCCTACAAATGGGGGGGTTGAGCCATTCCCTTGAGGTTACTAAAGTTTCGTGGAGACGCAGCCCGTCTCCCAAAACTTATGGGTCTAGATTGTTGTGGCGTAAGTTTGGCTTTGACGTCGCCGGGAGTGGACGCTGATGCGCCGCTCGAGCGCAATGTATTGCGACGTCTAGGCTACTCTCGTACAGGATTTACCTTGAAAATTCTTCTCGTGGACGATCACGCTTTGTTCCGTGCCGGCCTGAGGCTTTTGCTTTCCACGATACATCACGATGCCCGGCTGATCGAGGCTTCCACGCTTGCCGAAGCGGCTGCGCTGGCGACGGCTCATCCCGATCTGCAGCTCTGCCTGCTGGACCTCGGCCTGCGCGACGGCTATGGCCTGCGCGCCGTGGCGAGTTTACGCGAGGCGGCTCCCGAAGTTGCGGTGGTTATCGTGTCGGGATCGGAAGAGCCTAGTGCCATCCGCGCCTGCATCGACGCGGGCGCCATGAGTTACATCCCCAAGAGCGTCGATCCTGATGTCTTGACTCAGGCGCTGCGCCGGGTGCTGGCCGGGGAAGTATTTCTACCGCCTGGTCTGTTCGGGGAAATGGAGGCCGAAACGGCCCGGCCAGTGCTCACGCCGCGCCAACGCGACGTCCTGCGGGCCTTGGGCCGCGGGCTGCCCACCAAAACCATCGCGCGGGAACTCGGGCTTTCGGAACATACGGTCAAGGAACATATCGCCGGGGTGTTTCATCTTCTGGGGGCGCATAACCGCACCGAGGCCGTAATCAAGTCCAGCCGCCTAAACTACGGCGTACCCTCCAAGAGCTAAAGTGGAACCCGCGCGCGGGCCTGCGGCATCACCGCCTTATATGGCTAACCCACCTCCCACCGGCACCCATACGCGGCTCAAAACTCCGGATGCGGAACTCAGGCACGCCATGCTTAGGGAACTGGTCACTCTGCATGCGCGGGTACTTCGGCGCATGCCGCTGGTGCAGTTGTTAGTTGTCGTCGGCCTGGCCTTGGCTCTCTTGCCAGAGGTACCCCGTCCACTTTTTCTGGGATGGGGCGCGCTTACCCTAGCGGTGGAAATCCTGCGGGCAGGCAGTGGCGCCTGGGTGCTGAGGCGGATCGAAGTGCAAGAGCCATCACGCACGCATCTCTATTTTGTCGCCCTGGCAGCCCTGTCCGGAGGCGCCGTGGGCCTGGGTGGCGCGCTCTTTCTTCCTCACCTGTCGCTGGAGCGGCAGGCGCTGTTGGCCATCGTCCTCTTTGCGATGCCGGCGGCAGGCGTCTCTGTGTCCGTGGGCTCCAGATACATCCTGGCGGCTTATGCAGCCACCATCCTGGTGCCTGCGACGGAAATCTATGTTCATCTCCATCACGCGCTGTGGGTTGTCCAGGGGCTCTCTTTAGTGTTTCTTGCATTTTTGATTACCGTGGCCGCCGACGGCGAACAGTTGTTGCTGCGTTCGGTTGCGATCCGCCGGGAAAGGGATCAGGTCGTCAAGGAACTCGAACGCAGTAATGCGGAAACCCGCGCGGCCATGATACGTGCCGAGCGGGGTGCGCAGGCGCGCGCCCGCGTGCTTGCCTCGGCGAGCCACGACCTCCGCCAACCACTGCACGCGCTGTCGATATACAGCGCGGTGTTGGCGGCCAAGCCTGATCCAGACACCCTGCGCGAGGTTGGGCACAACATCGATCAAATTGTCCGCTCGCTGGGCAGCCTGCTTGCCGGGCTGCTTGACCTGTCCAGGCTTTCCGCGGGTTATTACGTGCCGGAGCGGCAGACTTTTGCGCTGGATCGAGTGGTCCTGGAAACCTGCCGGGAGTATGAGGCGCCGGCGACGGCCAAGGGGCTAGCGCTCACGCACGACTGCGCCACAGTATGGTTATGCGGCGACGCATTGGCGGTAGGGCGCATCCTGCGCAACCTTCTGGACAATGCCGTCAAATACACCGAGCGCGGCGACATTCGCGTCTCCATCCATGGCGACGGAAGCCAGGCCATTCTGACGGTGGCAGACACGGGAAAAGGGATTCCGCCGCGGGAGCGTGCGCGCATCTTCGAGGAGTTCTACCAGCTCGACAATCCAGGGCGTGATCGCAGCAGGGGCGTCGGCCTGGGGCTGGCCATCGTCAAGCGGCTATGCGAACTGTTGGGCGCAGACATCGGTGTCGAGTCAGAGCTGGAGCGTGGAGCCCGTTTCACCGTACGTATACCCGGTGTGGCCGCGCCGCCGGCGCCCCAGGCCGGGGACGAACCCATTTCCCCCTCGGCTTCGCTGGATGGCCTTGTGGCCTATGTCGTTGACGACGAGCAGGACATCCTGACAGGAATGCGCGCGCTGTTGGAAGTTTGGAAGGCCAAAGTTCATGTGGCAGACTCGGCGCCGGCCGCCGAGCAGTTGTTCCGGAAATACGGCAAGCCGGGGTTGTTGATCGCTGATCTGAGACTTGCTGGGCACGAACACGGTGCTGCTCTAGCCGCCCGCTTACGCACTGCCTATGGCATGTTTCCCGTATTGATCATGACTGGTGAAACCGGCACTGATGCCATACGCGATGCACACGTGGCAGGATTGCCCGTTGTGCAGAAACCAGTGGCACCAGAGGCGCTGCGCGCAGCCATAGACGCCGCCAGCCTCTAAAAAGAAACCGTACGCGTTGGCGTACAGGGAACGCCTTCGTTACCACGCCATGAACGCCCACCCCCTCGAAAGAGGGGTTGTCGCGCCCCCGACGTCCACCTTAGATTGCATACCAGCGGGCAAGACATCACAGCCCAATCAGACAATCGGAAAGGGGGTAAATCATGGCCACTTCATTCAAGCCCATTCTTCTGGCCTGCGCTGCGGTTCTCGCCGCTGGCCTGTGTCAGACTGCGCTTGCAACCACTATAGACTTCAACAACCTGGGCGCGCCCGACGTCACCGCAGGCTATGGCAGTACGCCCACACTCAATGTCTCCTACGGTCTGGTGGATGCGAATGACAACCCGGTGACTGGCTATGCCAACCAGATCGCGCTTTGGCATCCGTTCATCTTCAATTATTACGGCGATCTCGGAACGGTAGCCTACATCAATCAGGGCGATGGTTTTTCTTCAGTCTACGGCGATTACGGCACCATTACACTCACTCCTGCCGCAGGCTACTCGGTGACATTACAAAGCTTCGACGTGGCGCCCTTTGTGGGTGTGGCGCCAAACCAACAGATATTTTCGGTACGCGATGCCTCGAACGCTACGCTGGCGAGCTACTTCAATCCCAACCTGGCGACCAGCACACATGTCACCTTCTCCACCGACGTAACCTCCGGCGGCCCACTCACCCTGTATTGGGGCCCCAGTGGCAACGTCGGCATCAACAACATCGTGTACACAACCCAGCCGGTGCCGGAGCCGTCCGACACGGCTTTGCTGGGCACCGGCATGTTGTTGCTTGGCCTGGCAATGCGCCGCAGGAATGCCGGCGCGGCCCCGGCCGTCCATTCGTTGATCTGACTCGCATCACTCGCACTTGGGGAGCCCAACCATGAAACTCACGCCATCGCTCATGCTTGCTTTGACGAGCGCCTTCGTCTTGTTCACGGCTGGCGGCGCACATGCCGCCACGCTTTATTCCACGGGCTTCGAGGCACCCACGTTCAGTCTGGGTCCGCTTAACATCCAGGGCGGCTGGGGCGAGCTGGCCGGCCCCTCATCGGTGGCCAATGTAGAAAGCACCAACGTCAAAACGGGGAGCCAAGCGCTCAATGTCATCCCGGCCTTGGCCGGGACCACCGTAAATCAAGAGGACCAGGATGGCGCCTTTTACGCCATGAGTGCCAGCGCACCGGTCATCGTGCAGTCAGCCGACATCTATCTCTACAGCAGCTCTAACCAGAGCGCCTGGCAATTCGCGGCAACCGGGCCTAGCTTCGGCGGCTTTATCGGCGGTATCGATGTGAATCCGGACAATACCGTCTCGCTCATCACCTCGGGGTATCCCACCGCATCGGTAAGCTTTCAGCGCAATCAATGGAACCACGTCGCTTTGACGATGGATTTCGCCACGCAAACCTGGAGCTTTGCCCTCAACGGATCCACCGTCGCCAGCAACGTATCTTTCTGCGGGGACAACGGAGGCTGCGGCGGTGCCCCGGTCGCAAGCTACGGCGATGGGCTGTTCGACACCTTTCCCGCGCTCGATGGCAGCGGCAACAACATCGCCAACGACCTTGGGTTGATGGACAACTACAGCGTTGCGGCCGTGCCTGAGCCTGCACTCTGGCTGAGTTTCAGCACGGGCCTCGCGTTACTCGCTTGGCGCCGCCGCAAGGCATCGATCAAACCTCTTGCTCAATGAAAGGGATTCCCAATGAAACGGATCTTCTGGATATCCGGCGTCCTTGCCTTCGCCGCCAACTGCCCGGCTTGGGCAGCCACCACGGTCTACACGGACCAGACAAGCTTCCAGTCTGCTCTTTCCAGCAGCGCCTTGACGCTCCTGAATTTCGATAACCTGGCCACGGCGGCCCCCTACTACACAAACTATGGCCAGAGCACGGACATCGGCGGTGTACAGTTCATTGCCCCCGACAATCTTGCTGCCACCAACCCAGCGTACGGTTCGGGCTACGATTACGGCCTGGGAACTTCGCTGACGTCCTATGCCAACACGCCGACGGAGATCGGCGGCAACAGCTTCACTGTGGCGTTGCCGAATAATGTCTCGGCCCTTGGTTTTTATCTCGGTAATACCTTCGCCGCGGGTAGCACATCGGGAGGCTTCACTTTCAATCTCTCCGACGGCTCGAACTTCAGTGAAACTCCTGTGGCAGGCACAGCTGCGTTCTACGGCTTCGTCTCCAGCGCGCCGATCGCCAGCCTGACAATCCTCAATTCCACGCCCAGCGACAATCCAAGCGATCCGACGCAGACGCCACTCACCAATCTTATGCGTTTCGAATATGCCGTATCCCCGGTCCCGGAACCAGCTGAGTGGCTCATGATGGCTCTTGGGATCGCGTTATTGGGAGGGTGGTGCAAAGGGCACAAACGCGCGGCTACGTGTCTGCCACATTGCTGACGTGGCTACCCGGAGTGTTGTTGCGCGCTGAAGCGTACCCAGGGTGATTAACGTCTCCTGCTCATTTTTTGAGCCAAGAAAGAAGGGGATTATCACCATGAACTACTGACGAAGATACGTCGTTTGTATTATCGGATGGGCTGACGCCGTAGGAGATTGAGCGCCTGACGTGGGGTGATGCGCAAGACGGTGAGGCGGTGGCTGGAGGTCCGATGGGCGTGGCGTGGTGGGGCATCTACGACAACACGAAGACTGCCGTGGACATGGTCAAGAGGGGCAAGGCACGGGTATTGAACACGCGGTTTACGGCCATGGCCTCGCACGATCTGTTCGATCCCAACTTCTGCAATGTCGCCTCCGGGTGGGAGAAGGGCATGGTGGAGAAGAACCTCTAGGACAGCCGCCTGGGTACTTGGCGGGACGCCGCGGCCGAGCAATTTGGTTCTTTTACCGAGCTCGACGGGTATAGAAGGAAGGCACTGATCGCGGCTCTCTCGGGACTCTCTATCGTTAGGTTGACTGCTCTACCCAGATACTGACCGTTGACACTTATACGGATCGGACGACAGGTACCGGGTGGGAATCGGCCTGTTTGGGTACGCTACCTGTAGGGCAGGAAAGAGGCGGCTCCCGCCCAGCGCTAACGGGGAAGCCGACATCCAGCCGCTCTCCTGGCCTCTCTGGCTCTTCGGAACCGATGCAGCCACTCAGCGCAACGCCCCTGAGTGGCTGGTGACTAATCGTATCCGGCCTTGCCACTCCTCTGGTAGCGCTTGAGTTAGCCGGTAATCCCCCCATTATTAGGGGTTCTCAAAGGTAGAACTATGCGGCCATGGCCAGCCGCTGTTTCGGGGTGATGCCGCCCCCCCGCGTCAGAAT
>JAKBDW010000342.1:0-7323 GCA_021834245.1 Pseudomonadota bacterium | reverse complement strand
GCTGCCCGCGGGGTTCTGCGCGTCCCCGCTGCCAGAAGGACCAAAGGAGTACGGAACGTTTTCGGTATAGCTGCCCCCGCCATTCACGAGCTCGAAGACCATACCACTGTTGTTAGTGCCGCCATAGTACGTCGTACCGTAGAGGTCCCCGCTGCTGTCCAAGATCAGGCCAGCATCGGGTTGTCTCCCGTCCGCGCTGCCGGAAGGACCAAAGGAGTAGAGGACCGTTTCGGTGTAGCCGCTCGCGCCTTTCTCGAGCTCGAAGACCGCACCAGTGTTGTTCGTCCCGCCCCCTGTTGTCGCGCCATAGAGGTTCCCGCTGGTGTCTGAGATCAGGCCGGCAGAGGGGTGCCGCGCGTCCGTGCCGCTGGAAATTCCAAATGAGTAAAGGACGGTTTCGGTGTAGCCGCTTGCACCTTTCACCAGCTCGAATACCGCACCAGTGCCGTTCGTGCCGCCGCCGTACGTCGTGCCGTAGAGATTTCCGCTGGTGTCTGAGATCAGGTTGCAATAGGGGTTCTGCGCGTCCGTGCCGCTAGTTAGGACCGAAGGAGTAAAGGACGGTTCCGGTCGGCGTCGAAGAACCGCCTCCACTGCCGGAAGATGAGGAACCACCACCGCAGGCTGACAGCGCCATGAAAGCGAGCGTCCCCATGGCGACGGCAGTGGCGCGGCGAAACCGAATCTCACGAGCGAACATGATTTTTTCTCCCCAGGGGCGACCCGACCCGGAACTTGGCCGAAATAGATGGATCGTCTCTAAATTGTTGTTGCTTGTTTTTTGAAAAACACTAACGCCGCCATATCGCGACGTCAAGCGCCATCGTGATGTTGTTGCACCCTGTCATCCTTTTGCGATTCAGATCATTGCCATATTCCGCTGCGACCGAATATGTCGCCCATATCAGAGAAGCGCAAACGAAAAAAGAAATACTTGCGCTCTGGTCGGCCGACCCAGGAGCCGGAGAATCTTCGCCACCACCGCCGGCTCATTGGCAACCCGCTCACGATCATCAGGATCGGCAACATCCTGGATAAGCCTATTCCGGGGCGTCCTGTTTGTCTGTGAACTAGTTCACACTTTTGCGAATAGTTGGCAGCGCATTCCCATCCCCGTACGCCGCCGTTTTCTTTAACATCCATCCGCTGCCGGCCGTCGTAGACCAGTTCCACGGCAGCAGTTGTTCGTCATCTCCGGCCGTTCTGGCCCGTGACAGTTTCGTGAACACATCGTTGAGAAACTGGCACGGCTCGACGGGACTGGCCTTGCAGGTTTCGATCAAGCTGAAGCGTTGGGAAGAAATGGGGCAGACGGTGTTCTTCAGTTTCCGCGTATTTTTCGCCAGCCTGCTGAAGCGCCGCCCGCCGGCGGAGCACGGCACGGCACGGGCAACTGAATCGTTCAGCGCGGAAAATAGATATCGCGCAAGTACGACAGCAGCCACGGTCGCAAGCGCAGCTGCGTCGCGCGCGGTAGATGGCGGAATGATTGCACCGTGCCACGGCAGTTGACGGCGCCGCAAGAGCAGGTAAAACCGCTGAAGTCCGCCTCGTCGATGGCAGTGCCATAGTCCCAGGTGATCTCCTCATTCGGCGCAATGTCGCGGATCGCGCTCAGCACGAGTCCTTCGCCAAATCCGGCGTTTGGGTCGCACGAATGATTGATGAAATCGTCGGCCTGGCCAGACGGGCCAAGATAGAGATTTTCACCTATTTGCAGATGATAATCGTTAAAGTCGACCTGGCCGCGTTCCAGTAGCGGGCCGCGAAAAGTGATGATGACTTCACCGCAACGAATCGGCTCGGACGCAAAGACTCCCTTGCCATGCTGAAAACTCTGCTTGATGTAAAGCTTCATTGGACTAAAATAGCAAAAAAGTCGTAATAAAGGGCGATTGATTTGTGGTTAGCCTATATGCAAAAACAATGAAAAAAAAGACGATTGCCCGTCTTTGCGCACGCTTCGCGGCTGTCCTGATTCCGTTGTCACTGTGTCCGTGGCTCGCTGCCAAAGCGGCTCCCGCGGCGGACGGCGCACAACTTTATGCTGAGAACTGCGCTGCCTGCCATGGCAACCGCGGCCAGGGCGGAGTTGGCGTACCGCTGGCCTTGCCGTCGTTTCAGTCGAGTATCGACGATACCTATCTGCGGCGCACCATCCGGCTGGGACGTCCCGGCAGGGTCATGCCGGCGTTCAAGCACCTCAGCAATGCCGAGGTGAATGCCATAGTCTTCTACATTCGCGGCTGGACCGATCACAAGAAGCCGACACTGGTTCCCGCGGGCCGTCCGGGCAACGCCTTGCATGGCAAGCAGCTCTTCTCCGCGCACTGCGCAAGCTGCCACGGTGCCGACGGTGAAGGTGGCGCGGGCACGGGCGTCACCATGTCGCGCCCGCGCAGCAAACCGATTCTCGCCCCTGGCCTAAACAACCCCGGGTACCTCGCAGCCGCCTCTAACAGCGTCATCAAGACAACCCTGGTGCGCGGGCGCAAAGGCACGCCCATGCGTTCCTTTCTCGAGCAGGGTTTAAGCGAGCAGGACATCGACGACATTGTCGCCTATGTGCGCAGCTTCCAGTCGCACGCGCCACCCGCAGCCGCCATAGTGCCCAAGACGCAAGAACCGGACATCATCCGGGTATCGCCTTACGGCGTGGCTGAAACGGTGGACAAGCTTAAGACTGCCGTCGAAGCAGCCAACATGCGGCTCATCCGTGTCCAGTATCTCGACCAGGGCTTCGTGCCAGCCGGCAGCGAAAACAAGAAACAGGTCATTGTGTATTCGTGCGATTTTGGATTTCTCAACAAGGCGCTCCAGGTCGACCCGCGCGTCGGCCTGTTTCTGCCTTGCCGCGTTACCGTCATACAGGACCACGGTAAGGTGCTTGTCATGTCAATCAACCCAAAACGCCTAAGCGCCATTTTCAACAACTCTGAACTCAACGTACTGTGCGACCGAATGTACAAGACCTATGTCAACATCATCGAGGAGGCCACGTTTTGAGGGCGCGCGCATACTCGGCGATATTATTCGTGCTGCTGGCGACAGCGTTTGCCGGCGCCCGTGCCGATGAACTTCTCATGGCGCGCGTGAACCGTCCATTTCCCGAGGCCATGGCACGATTACAAGACAGTATCGTCGCGCACGGCTACACCATATCGCACATACAACGTGTAGACCTCGGCCTTAAGGCCAACGGTTACAAGACCGCCGAATACCGCGTGGTTTTCTTCGGCAAGCCGAAAGAAATGCGGGAACTTCCCGCGGAGTACGCGCCGATCACGGCTTACCTGCCGCTACAAATCGTGATTTATGCCGAAGGTGATGACACGATCATTCTGGCGGCTGATCCGCACGAACTCGCCAGCTTCTTTCCCCAACCTGCCCTGCAACCGCACTTTGCGACCTGGGAAAGGGATTTTCGGGCAATTTTCAACGAAATGCGCAAAGGCGGCGAGTAACCGCGTCAGGCCGCATCGGTTTCATCCCCGCTTTGGTACAGCGACACACTGCTACCCCCGCGCTTCTTAGAGCGATAGCTGGCCGAATCGGCCCACATCAGCACTTGCTCGGGACTTTCCGAGTGCGCGTCCATCAGCGCAACCCCCACGCTGGCGCTGACATCGAACTCAAATACGCCGTGCTTGAACGTGTACTCGGAGAGCAGCGCCCGAAAAGACTCGGCAATGGCCAGAATTCCCTCACGTCCGACATTCTGCAATATGATGCCAAACTCGTCGCCACCGAGACGCGCAAGCACGTCCACCGCCCGTATGCGCCGACCGAGTATCCGCCCGACTTCGGCAAGCAATTGGTCGCCGGCGGCGTGACCTGCGATATCGTTGACCGTCTTGAACTGATCCAGATCGATGCACATGACAGCGCTCGACTCTTCCGCGCGCTTTAAGCGATAGTACTCGCGCTCCAGCGCCTCGCGAAAATAGCGCCGGTTCGGCAACCTGGTCAGGCTGTCGTGGTAGGCCTGCCAGTGCAGCTGCTCTATGTGTTCGCGCAGCTGCGTAATATCACGGAATGCGACGACTGAACCTTCGTGCAAGCCGTCAGCAACCAGCGGAAGGACATTGCACTCGACCCAGATTGCCCGGCCGTCCCGTGTCCAGAACACACTCTCCCAGTTTGGTAGCGCGTCTCCAAGCTCATAGGCCTGATGCAAGAAACAGGTTTCGGCCGGATTCGGGCGACCGTCGGCCAAGGCGTAGTGAAAAGCCTGGTGCGGATCGCGCCCGATAAGTTCGCGTTCATCATCGTATCCCAGAATCCGGAGCCCCGCCGGGTTCATGAACGTGACCTCATTGCGCTCATTGACCCCGTAGACACCTTCGCTCAGTGAAGAAAGAATACCGGCCAGGTAACGACGTTCGCGCTCTATAATCTTGCGCCCTTTGACGGCATGCACCATGGCCGCGACACGCGCCAGCAACAGCTCCACGGACTCATCCTTGAACAGACAGTCAGATGCACCCGCCTCCAAAGAAGCGCGAATGACGTCGTCCGAGTATGACGCCGTGAGGATAGCGGCGGTTAAGTGACTCAATGATTGATCGTTGCGGATAGCACGGCACAGGACATCGCCGTTTCCTGCCGGCATGAAATAATCGACAACGACTAGATCGAATACGGATTCGCCGAGCTTGCGCAGGCCGTCGTCGACATCGATGGCGGTGTCGCAAAGATAGCCGTGTTTGCGGAAAAGATTCGAATAATAGTCCCGCGAAGTCCGGGAATCATCGACGACTAGGACGCGGATGGCACTGGGGGCACTCATTTGCTTTCTGTCAGGTCTCCGCGCGACCACTTCGGGTTAGGTCGCACGCAAGGTGCGGTACAAAAGCGCCACCAGCGCGCCGCTCCCGGATACATCGGCGCCCTGCGGAAACGCGTCAGATTACAACGGCAATTATGTCCCTGAACGCAGCCTTAAAGGCTGTTCCTGCGTTTCAGTCGTGAATTCCTTTTCCTTCCCGGCCAGCTGCCTCTTACCTTCCGCCAGGACTCCGATTGCCTCCGATGCCATGTAGCAGACTACCAGCGTACCCAGGGCAACGAGCACTCCGCCAACCATGAACTGGATGCCTCCGACGAAGGTCGTGTCACCAAATGACGGAATGAACTTGTGCATCGGGTTGAGAATGGTGGCAACGTTCTTGCCCGTAAACCAGACATATATGCCCCCGCCAATCGCTACCAGCGTTGTAAACGCACTGAACATTTCACCAAATGCCTTTACAAGCAGGGCCACCAACGGGAAGGTGCTGAATTCGGCTGCCTTGATGTGGTCGATCTGGCTGGCACGGATGATCAGAATATGCACCACCGAATAGATGGCCAGGATAAAACATACCTGGAACAGAATGCCTCCCAGGATACCGCTGGCCGGCAAGCTGAATATGACCTTGCCACCATTGAAGATCACGACAAGACTCAGCAAAATAACGAGTCCGGCGATTGTCCGCAGCGTGATCGCCGCAATGCGATTCAGGAACCCCGGTTGTCCGAGGAGATCAAGCACCCGGCGCATGAAAAAAACTTTTTCCATACTTCTCCCCTCTGAGACGTTTGACATCGTTTGAACGAACCTGGCTGTACAGCCCCCGTTTAACCCAAGTGTATCCCCAGTCTCAGCAGATGCGGACTGGGAAAAGCCTCAAATGCCAAATCCGCCCGACGAACGGTGCCGACCCGGTGCGCCCCGTTGCTGCCCTTGCGCCACGTGAAGCCGCGCACGGCTGGAAGGCATGCCGTCCTATCTCTACGAGCATAATTCATGGGACAATGGATGACATGCGCCAATACCTCGATTTGATGGCCCATGTGCTTGACCACGGCACTTCAAAGGGAGACCGGACGGGCACTGGCACCCTGAGCGTGTTTGGTTACCAGATGCGCTTCGATCTGGCCACCGGCTTTCAGTTGCTCACAACGAAGAAAGTTCACCTCAAATCCATCGTTCACGAGCTGCTGTGGTTCCTGAGAGGCGAGACCAATGTTCGCTATCTGACGGATCGAGGTGTAACGATATGGAACGAATGGGCTGACGCGCACGGCGAGCTTGGGCCGATCTATGGCTATCAGTGGCGCTCGTGGCCTGCGCCAGACGGCCGCCACATTGACCAGATCGGGCAGCTGCTGCGTGAGATCCGGGAAAACCCCAATTCGCGCAGGCTGATCGTCAGCGCCTGGAACGTGGCTGACATAGATCGCATGGCACTGCCGCCCTGCCATGCGTTTTTCCAGTTCTACGTGGCCGACAACAAGCTTTCCTGCCAGCTCTACCAGCGCAGCGCAGACATTTTCCTCGGCGTGCCTTTCAATATCGCTTCTTACGCCTTGCTGACCCTGATGATCGCCCAGGTAAGTGGATTGAACCCTGGTGAGTTCATTCACACCCTGGGCGATGCCCACCTGTACAGCAATCATCTCGAGCAGGTTAGGCTGCAGCTTGCGCGCGAGCCGCGACCGCTTCCGGTCATGCGACTGAATCCGGACGTCAAATCCTTGTTCGATTTCCGCTATGAGGATTTTGAGCTACTCAACTACGACCCGCATCCCGCTATCAAGGCTGCGGTCGCGGTATGACGGGTTCGCGCTCGCGCATTTCGCTCATCTGGGCCATGGCGAACAATCGGGTGATCGGGGCGAATAACACCCTGCCATGGAAATTACCTGCGGACCTGCGTCATTTCCGGACTCTCACCACCGGCCACCATATCATCATGGGTCGCAAGAACTACGAATCCATCGGCCGTCCCCTTCCCGATCGCGTAAACATCGTCGTCAGTCGACAAGCTGCCTATGAGGCCCCAGGGTGCGTGGTAGTAGGATCTATTGAAGAGGCGCTGCAGCGCGCCGCAGGCGACCCGGAGATCTTCGTAATCGGTGGAGCAGCGATTTATGCACAGACACTTGAGCACGCAGATCGTCTGTACCTGACAAGAATCAATGCGCAAATCCAGGGTGACACTTTCTTCCCGGACTTTGCGGAAGGCGCGTGGCGCGAAACCGCGCGCGAAGATCATCTAGCCGACGAACGCAATCCCTACGACTACAGCTTCATCACTTTGGAACGGCGTGAGGCCATCGCACTGCCGCCCTCGGGCGCGAACTGATTGTGCCCTAGGCGATCTGCGCAGCGAGCTCACGCGCCTGGTTTTTCTGTGATTCATTGCCTTCCGACATGACCTCATCGAGGATGCTGCGCGCACCGTCGGCGTCTCCCATGTCGATATAGGCCTTGGCGAGGTCCAGCTTGGTGGCGGTTTCATCCCACTGAGACTGGTCCTCAGATGAACTGGCACCGCC
>JAKBDW010000500.1:0-7336 GCA_021834245.1 Pseudomonadota bacterium | reverse complement strand
CTTTTCGTCGGTAGCGCTGGCACGCAGCTTCATTCTCAATGATTTGTTCGTCGAACCGGCATGGCGCCGCAAAGGCATCGCATCCATGTTGCTCACCGCCTCGGTCAACTTCGGCAGATCAGTTGGCGCTATCCGGCTGGCACTGTCCACGGCCAGGACAAACGCTGCGGCTCAAATGCTTTATGAGGCTGCCGGTTGGAAGCGAGACCAAGAATTCCACGTTTATCATCTGGAAATGCATGTTGCGCTGCCAGCGTGAACCGGCGAGCGTAATGCGCGCGAGTGTGTCCGTGACAGTCTTATTCAGAGAGTTCGGATGAAATCAAAAACAGCGGCACTACTCATCATTGCACTGGTGTCGCTGATCTCCGGCGCGGCAACCCAATTTTCGCGAGCGACGGATCTGCCAATTGGTTTGTTCGGCAGCGCTGCAAGCGATTTTCTGATCTATTGCTGGTACTACTTTGATGCCAGCGAACGGCATTACCGGTGCACTTCATGGTTGAATATCGGCGTTGCTGCGTTTGCTGTGGCCGCCCTGCCCTATTATTTCTTCCGCTCGCGCGGAGCGCGCGACGGACTCTTTGCCACGGCATGGTTCGCCATCGGGACTCTGGCCTGGGTTGTCCTATTCATTACCGGCGCCATAGTCACGCACGCCGCGCTGCATGTCGCTTCAAGCTGACATTCCCGCCGACAGGCCATCGTTGCGTGAAGATTCCAGCGCGACGCTCGGAAAAAGAGATCGCACTTGGGCAATGAATTCCTCCGGGGCGGCCGGTGTAATGACAATCACGTGGTGCGCGAGCTTCAGTACAACTGACTTATTCAGGTCGGTCCCGAAAAGCTGATACATGCCCAGGCTGTCGCTGCGATACAGGCCGGTAAAAGCAAACAAGCCGGCATTACCATAAAGCCGAACCGAACCCTTGCATGCGGTCGGATCGCGCCAGATGCCGTGCAAGCCGGAAATCGGCAGCTTCGTGGAGAACATCAGACGCTGCACGTAAAGTACGTGACCATCGATAACATATCCTCGCACGACAAAAAGAGCTGTGCCTAACAATAACGCACCGGCCAGCGAAACGACGCCGACACCGATGATTTGTGGTACGCGGGTCGACAGAATGATGCCCCAGTACGCGAGCGGCGCGGCAATACCGAGAACCAACGTGGCGAAAGTCGACGTCAACCATAGGCTGCGCGACCATGTTGCAGCCGGAAAGCGCATGAGTTCTGTTGCCTCTCTACGAAAATTCAAATCCGCAGATCAATCTGGCTCGTCTGCGTCGCCCATATCATCGCCGCTGGTTCGCCGGTGCAGGCGCGCGATGCTGTCCACGGTGTGCACAACCTCGTCGTCCGCTAACGGCGGGCGACAGCGTTCGCGATTCCAGCTCAGCAATAGTTCCGTGGCGACATCCGCATCTATGCCGTGCCAGAGCAGATGCCCTGCGAGCCCCGCAATGCTGGCATTGCGGCTGCCCTCGGCTACCCCGTCCGCGAGCAGCTGCCGCCAGTAGACAAGCGGGTGACCGACACGCGTTCCTCTGGGCGTAATTCTTGCCAAAAGCCACGCGGGCAACGGGGCCAGTGGCAGCTCGTTGGGAGCTTGCCCATTGCGCCAGACATAGCGTCCGCCCGACGGATGCAGCGATGGTGGTGCGACAATCATGCCACCGTCGCCGCGCAGGTCGACGCCCGGCGCGAGTCCGACCTTGTTGTGAACATGGCCCGCGGGATGCGCATAATACATGTGTCGCCCACCGCCGCCGGAAATCGCCTCGACCGTGCGCGGCATGGCCCCATGTTCGCGCTCCAGTAGCGCAATACTTTCCTCTCCACCGTGTTGGCGATCGATATCAACTACCACCAGACCCGATACCGCTCCCGTTACGATCCCCACATTGGCCTGCGGCCAGCGCGCAAACCAGACGCGCAAATCATCTTCGCTGGCGTGGTGTTGCTGGTACAGTTGCCACGCCAGCAGTGGCCGCTTTTCGCGTGCGCGTACCGGAATTACCGACCAACCGCGAGCAAGATAGTCCAGCGCTGCCGGCAGGATGTCGTTCGACATGAGCACCTTCCTCTGTGCTTAGAATCTGGCCGGCGCGCCGCATTACGTACGCATACCGGGTGCCACGCCCAATCAGCTACCGCCCGCCTCTTCCGTGCGGCCGTCGGCGTAGCGCGCGAAACGTCCGCGTGCGGGATCATGCACCTGATCATTTCTTGACCAAGGCCAGCCACCGAATTCGGTACGCTGATAATCAGCAAAGGCCTGCTGGATTTCAGCGCGCGTATTCATCACGAACGGGCCGTAGCTCACTACCGGTTCGCCGATGGGTCGTCCCTGCAACAGAAGCAGGCAGGCTTCCGAGCTGCCATTTTCTAACGTAACCTCAAGGTTCGGATTCAGCATCGCCCCGTGCCGCACCCCGAATTCTCTGCCTGCCAACTGCAATGTCTTGCCTGCGTAAAAATACACGCTGCGATTGACCGCAGTTCGGGTCGGCGGCAGCAACCAGCGCGCCCCCGCCGCCAGTTTGATCAGCCAGATGGCGACATCATGGTCTCGATTCGCCGCCCATGAATTCGGCGGCGGGGCCGGCGCTCGCACATCGCCAAGCGCGCCTGCGATTACCTCCACTTCGATCGCGCGGCCGGACGCATCCGTCGTCTCCAGTTTGGGAACGCTGTCGCGCCAGAACATGGCGAAATACGGCTCGGCCATCTTATTCGCAGCCGGCAAATTGAGCCAAATCTGAAAAAGCTCGAGCGGATTGTCACGTTCGGCATCGAGTAGCGGAAACATCTCTGAGTGCTGCACACCGCTGCCGGCGGTGAGCCACTGCACGTCCCCGCGGCCGTAACGACCCGCCGCGCCCATGGAGTCGGCATGGTCCACCAGCCCGCGCCGCACAATCGTTACCGTTTCGAATCCGCGGTGCGGATGCACCGGGAATCCCGGTACAACGCGGCCATGGTACATGCGCCAGCCATCGATTCCGGCAAAGTCATTTCCCAACTCGCGTTGAGCCAGTGAGGCCTGCGGACCATGCTGGGTGTTGCCCTTAGGGTAGGCATCCTGATGGTGCACGCAGAACAGGAACGGGTCGGCGGTTTGCCACTGAAAATCGAGCGCCCAGATGCGCTTGATGGCCGGATTATCCACGTTTCGCTGTCCTCATGTTGCGTTGCGGCGATTTGAGTACGCTGCAGTCGATGGCGCGAGCGTTGCCGCAATCTACCGACACGCGCACCGGGCGATAATGTTGTGCGCCTGAATTATGCTGGCGCCCGCACGACTGCACAAGGAGGAATAGCGCACGTTAGATGGCGTCATCACTTGCCGCGAAGGCATAACGGTTCTTGCCCAGCCTTTTTGCTCGATAGGCAGCTTTGTCAGAATTGGCGATCAGCGCGTCCGGCGACATACCGTCTCGCGAGGACAATGCGACGCCCACGCTGCAGCTGCATACCACGACGTCATCGGCGATTCGCAGCGGCGCCCTCAGACTATCTACTATACGTTGCGCCAGCGCCTTGGCCTGTTCGAGGGTTTCGATTTCCCGCACCAGCACGATGAATTCGTCACCTCCCATGCGGGTAACACTGTCGCCCTCGCGCAGCAGCCCTTTGAGGCGTGTCGCGATTTCGACAAGGAACTGGTCTCCAGCCGGATGCCCGTAAGTATCATTAACTTTCTTGAAGTTATCGATATCGACGCTGAAAATCGCTGCCTGGCGTCGTTTGCGCGAGGCAAGGCTGAGCGCCTGCTGGATTCGGTCCATCAGCAGGACACGATTGGGCAGACCGGTAAGAAAATCATGCGTCGCTAGTCTTTCCGCTTCGGTCTTGGCGGCGCGCAAATCGTGTTCCAGGTTTTTTAACGGCGTGACATCCGCAACATGGACAAACATGCCGCGCACCTGGCCGTCGACGAAATGAGGGATGTAAGTCGCAAGACTGTGACGAATTCTGCCATCGGGAGCGGCAATCTCGCGCTCGAATACCTGGCGTTCTCCGGCCAAGGTGGCATCGATGTATGGCAGGTTCTGACTGTATAACGGACCGAGCAATTCCTGCATGGTGATGCCGACCATTTCTTGCTTGGTCTTTCCCATCCACTCGAGGTAGGCGCTATTGGCAAAAACGCACACCCTGTTGCTATCCCAGTACGCAACCATGGCATCAAGGTGGTTGATCACCTCCAGCAGGAGGTCGTGGATTTCGTTACTTTCCCGCGGGTCTTTACCCAATGGCAGGCGCATAGGTGTCCAATCCTCGGCCTATCCTTGGCTCAATCGACCGAGATATTGTCCGGCTTCGGGCCGCTGGCCGTGCCCGCCAGCCGGCTTTTTTGACCCAATTAATTGAATATTAGCATACTCACACATTCTGGCTTTGCTAAGACAATAACGTAAGTTGTTGTTCTGAATTTATTTTCAGGTTTGGCAATTACCAACGAGACTGGCAGATCTGCCATTTGCCTACCTTCCCTCCGCCGATTAAGTGCAAAGCACCACAAGCCATTACTGTTCATTTTTCGCGCTGCTTGGCGCTGCCAATTCATGTCGACGGATGCGATCTCGGTGTTCTTGCGCGCGACAAACTGATCCGCATCAGGCCACGGAGCGTAGCTTGGCGTTATAGTGGAAATTAGCACCCAGGGAGATGGTTATGAGAATTCAGAAACTCTCTCCATCCGAAGCCATTGCCAGCCTGCAGAGCGCCGTAACCGGCTTGCCTGCCGGCCAGGTCGAGCGCCGACTGCGCGAATACGGCCGCAACGAAGTCGCCAGCGTGGCCGGCAAGCCGATGTGGCTGCGCTTCATCCGGGAGTTCACCACCTTCTTCACGCTCATCCTGTGGGTGGCGGCCGGCCTGGCTTTCTTCGCTGCATGGAGTGAACCGGGCCAGGAGATGGCGCGCGTAGGTTACGCCATCGTGATCGTGATCGTGGTTAGCGGGTTGTTTTCCTTCTGGCAGGAGTATCGCGTTGAGCAGACGCTGGCGGCATTGCGCAATATGCTGCCACCAAAGGCTCAGGTCCTGCGCGACGGCAAGATTGTCGTCGTGCCGGCAGCTCAGCTCGTGCCGGGCGACATTATTCACTTGCAACAGGGCGACAACGTTCCCGCGGATTGCCGCTTGGTCGAAGCATTTGGCGTGCGCGTCAACAACTCGGCGGTAACCGGCGAATCGCTACCCAAATCGCGCAATGCCGAACCATCCGATGCGCAGGAACCGATCGAAAGCAGAAACATCGTCCTGGCAGGGACATCGCTCGTTTCAGGGCGGGCCAAGGCTGTGGTCTTTGCCACCGGCATGGACACCGAATTCGGCAAGATCGCGCATCTGACGCAGACGACCGGTGAGGATGTCTCGCCGCTGCGGCGTGAAATTGCGCGCCTGAGTCGTTTTACTGCGCTACTTGCGCTGGTCATTGGCGCGCTGTGTTTTTTTCTCGGCTGGTTCGTTGGCGTTCCGTTCTGGAAGGCATTCATTTTTGCCATCGGCATCATCGTTGCAATTGTGCCCGAAGGGCTGTTGCCGACGCTCACCCTGGCGTTGGTCCTGGCTACCCAGCGCATGGCAAAGCGCAATGTCCTCATCCGCTATCTGCCATCAGTCGAAACTCTCGGATCCACCACGGTCATCTGCACAGACAAGACCGGCACGCTGACTCAGAACCGAATGGTCGTGCGCCGGCTGTATCTGGGAAATACGCTGATTTCCCTGGCGCAGGCAAAGCAAACTGCGGATCTCGGAAGGTCGTACCGCCAATTCTTTGTCACCGCACTCGCCTGCCACGATCTCAGGGAGACGCTCGACCATGGCAAACCGACCCTGTTCGGTGATCCCATGGAGGTGGCGCTCGTGGAAATGGCGCATGGTTTCGTTTCCGCGCCGTCCGCAGGCCAGCGTCTGGATGAAATTCCCTTCGATGCCGACCGCATGCGGTTGTCTGTCCTGCACCAGGCGGATGACGGTCTGATGCTTTTCGTCAAAGGCGCACCTGAAACTTTACTGCCTCTTTGCCGGCGCGTTCTGGTCGATGGCGACAACAGAACGCTCGATGCTGCAGCGCAGGTGAGTATTACCCAGGCCCAAGAAGCGATGGCGCGCGAAGGTTTGCGTGTGCTGGCCTTCGCGTACCGCAACGTTGCTGCCAGCTATGAGCACGAGCGGCTTGAAGAGGACCTGGTCTTTGCCGGCCTCGCGGGTCTTGAAGATCCGCCACGCCCGGAAGTACCGGACGCGTTACGCCGCTGCCGGCAAGCCGGCATCAAGGTCATCATGGTCACCGGCGACCACCCACACACTGCTACAGCCATCGCGCGTGAGATCGGTCTGGTACAGTCTGCCTCTCCTACAGTCATTACCGGCGAACAGCTCGCCCGCTTTTCCGCGATCCAGCTGCAACTCGCCCTGGATGCGGACGAGGTGATCTTCGCGCGCGTCGTTGCCAACGAGAAAATGCGCATCGTTCAGGCTTTGCGCAAGAAGAAGGAAATTGTTGCAGTCACCGGCGACGGGGTCAATGATGCGCCGGCATTGCGCGCCGCGCATATCGGCATTGCGATGGGCATCTCGGGCACCGATGTGGCCAAACAGGCGGCCGACATGGTGTTGCTGGACGACAACTTCGTCAGCATCGTGAATGCGGTGGAGGAAGGACGCGCTGTGTTCGCCAACATTCGCAAGTTTCTAACCTACGTGTTGGTTCACAACGTCGCTGAATTGATGCCCTATTTGGGCTTCGTCTTGCTGCAAATCCCGCTGGCATTGACACCCATTCAGGTGCTGTCGATCGACATGGGGTCGGATTCGCTTGCAGCCCTGGGTCTTGGGGTGGAACGCCCGGATCCCGAGATGATGCGCCGCCCCCCGCGTCCCGCGAAGGAAAGGCTGATGAACTGGCGGTTAATCGCCCGCGCCTATCTTTTTCTGGGGCTGATCGAGGCCGCTACTGCCATGGCCGCATTCTTTTTCGTATTGAGCGGCGCTGGCTGGCATTACGGTCAGTACCTGGGCACGCAGGATCCGCTGTACCTCCGCGCCACAACTGCCTGCTTCAGTGCCATCATCCTGCTGCAAATGGTGAATGTTTTCCTCTGCCGGAGTTCAAGCCGATCCGTGTTCTCGACCGGTCTTGGCGGCAATAGTCTCATCCTTCTGGGCGTAGCCCTGGAAATCGCTATCTTAGTGCTGATTAACTACACGCCATGGGGAAACTATCTTCTCGCCACAGCACCCATCGGTAGCGATGCGTGGCTGTTCCTTGTGCCTTTCGCCGCAGGCATGTTGGTTCTAGAGGAATTGCGCAAAT
>JAKBDW010000517.1:0-7422 GCA_021834245.1 Pseudomonadota bacterium | reverse complement strand
AATCTAAAAACACCTTCTCACTAGCGCCTTCGCAGATGATCACGTGCTTGGCAAAGAACGCTTCGGATCGCTCCGAGTCGAGCCAGAGAAAATAGTGCAACATCTCTTCGCTGATCTTCTCGTCCTCGTCAAAATCCGGATTCTTATCCTCACCAAGCAACCGCGCGGGTGCAAGATTGTCGTCGAGCATAGTTGCAAGAGTTTCGTCACCAAGTTGGTGGGTCTCCGTGCAAGTCCGATTTTTCTGGACGCGAACAAGACCGGGGAGGTTCGTTATCTGCTTGCTGACAAACTTTGACGAGTGACTCGTCGCGATGACTTGTTGGTCATCTTGAAGGCTGAGGTCCTGCAAACTCCGAAACAAGACCTCTTGCTGCGTTGGGTGCAAGAATGCCTCTGGTTCCTCAAACAGCAGCAACGAAAAATCCGGGCTGAATTCTTTCTTTGTCTGGGCAGGTTTTGTCGCGTATTTCGAGGACAATCGAAGGAGCGTGTATATCAAATGACGCTGGAGTCCTTGCCCGAACGCCGAGACATCGACCTTATGGTCACCCAGTCCCGCATCCTTTAAATGATGAGAAAGGAGGCTCTTAACGATGTCGTCTGGCTTTATTGGATTTATGTCGATGCCAAAACCGACACCCCAGTGCTTGATGTGCTGGTTAATGTCATCGACGAGGCTGCTAATTGATAGCCCGCTGCTTTCCTCTTCTTTGCGGAACTCCTCATTGAAAGTTTCAAATGCCTTTTGCAGATTTGAATATGAGCCGCTTTCTTGCATCGCCTTCTTCATGACCAGGTTGACTAGTTCACGAAAAGGCGACGGACCGGTCAACTTAAAGGTTTCGTCTATCTTCCCGGCCGCCGGCACATAAATAACTCGGCCCAATTTCGCTTGAGAAATATTCTTGGCGCCATAGAACAGGTTCGCCGATAAGGTGCCATTCTCATATGCGTAGATGTTGCTTTGATTGGACTTCGCAAGACCCACATCTGACTCAAAGTATCGTCTGACTTTGAGAATTCTGTCGGGTGTCTGGTACTCCTTCTTAAGCCCATCCTGTTCGTCCTGTGTAGTGTAAAGGGATAGCTCGACCCAGCTATCCGCATCATCCGTCTGAAACTTCGGAAAATCTCGCTCGCGCTGATATTTCAGCCCACCGTCTTCGTAGAACATTCGAATTGCAGTAATAAGATTTGTCTTTCCGGCGTTGTTCTCACCGACGATCAACGTATATGGCAGTGCACTGATTGTGACATCCTTTATGGACCGGAAGTTATGAATCTTAATGTTGTACAGCTTCATGCGGTCTCCCTCCCTTCGTGTCTCTTGCCGGTCGAGAATCTTGTGACTGCATATAAACTGTGACCACTCATAGTCAGTCAGCGCCTTTTGCGAGATTGCATGCCGAACAAGACACCTGACCATTTTCGACTGTTGTCTTACCGCCCTTGGACCACGGCATAATGTGGTCGCAATGCCAGTCGTCCCAAGTAAGTTTCTCGCCTTTGCACTTGAATTTGATCTGGCAAACGCCTTTATCACGTCTAAAAATGGCTAATTTTTGAATATGCGTGAACCCGCGCTGGTTGTCTTTTCTAGATAGTCCTGGAAACTCTTCAAGAAGCTTGCGCAGCATGAACTCCATTCGCCATCGAATAGACTCGGCGGCATCGGTGCTGTGGCTGATCTTTTCCTTGTAAGTAATCCATTCGGGGTCGGCCAGATCTTCGCTCTTTTCTTCCTGCTCCCTGCGTTCTATCTCAAACCCAACAAACCAGTCGTGCAGCTTGGACTTAACTTCGTTTATTGCATACTGCCTTAACAGCTCAGAAATAGCGCAGTAGAGGGCGATGACGTTATAGCGTTCTAGCTCCGGCGTCTTCTCTGGGAACACCTCGGCGAGAAGATCCAAAACTCGCCTCACTGACTTGGCAATCGGTCCCCTTATGTCAAAATCCTTATTGCCTTCGTACATCCGGTTCAGATCGGCGTTCTTGATATTTGTGGGGTCACCGGCGATCTCCAGACAAACCATTTGTGCTGCAACAAGATCGTGCGTGAAACGCGCATTACTGAATCCGACACGGCCAAAGAATTCATGTTTCGACAACTCCCTAATGAAATCTCGCATCCTTCCGGGGTAAGCATTCCGCTTTTCCTGTGCCTTGAGGGTAGTGCCGTTCTGAAGGCGAAGGAACATTTCACGGACTTCGTCTTCGTCCGTATCCTCAAGGACAACCACATCTAAAGCATATACGTCGAACCGCATGCGCAGTTCATCGGGGAGATCATTGTATTTACAGTTGGCGATATCTTCGCCATCAATTTGATCTGCATCTTTTGGGAGCTTGAATCCACCATCAAAGAATTCCCATATGGTTCTCAGACGCTGCTGTCCGTCGACGACGTCATACGTATCTGGCTTCGAGCCAGTCTTCCGCCAATACAGCTTAGGTACGTCGAAGTCACGCAGGATGGTGTCAATCAGTAGTTGCTTCTGGCCCGCGCTCCAGACTGCTGGGCGCTGGAAATCGGGATTTGTATCAATTCTTTCCCGAATTCCGTAGGTTGTTCTTAGCGGCCACGGTTTTTTGTTTGCTTTCATATCTAACTCACTGCCTAGTTGTGTGGGCGTAGTTCTTCACTCGCGCGTCCCGCTTCGCTCGAAATCCATGGTCGAGTTGTCCATAGCGCATCTGTATTGGGCTGGTGAGTTCGTCACTAGATTTCACGTGGCGCTCGTGATTGGCGACTTCGCGCACGCTGCGGATACTAGCCTTATCTGCACCGCGCGCTAACCATTCGGCCGCGTTTAGCGGCTTTTCAATTTCCGCACGGACTTCTTGTTCTGTCTGTGGAACCAACCACCCCCCCTACTTAAACTATGTTCTTTTTACGTCCGGTAAACCCCCGTCTCGGACCACCTGATTACTCCCGCCTTGCCAGATCGCCCGATAAGCGGGCCAATAGCGGTCCTTCGAATTTGCTGTGAAAACTCTTAGTTCGTGATGGGCCAATCCGTGTAATTGGAGTGAGCCGGATGGTCTTTTCTGCTGAAGTTCGCTGACTACGTATCGATCCAATCGACACAGCGGATCCGCGTAATAACGGAGATTTCGCGACAAGACATCCCTCTCCTTTTCTTACCGTTTTCCAATACTTGTCGATGCCCTTAAATACTTTTTCTACGTCCCCGAAAGGATCCTAGATCATTGCCCAAATAAGATAAAGGCTTCTGGCGGACGGCCCTGGCGATACGGCGTTGCTAGAGATATTGCCGACCCTATTTGCAAATCGCAGACTAGCGACCTTGGATCAAAATGCGGATTTTTGTAGGCAAATACACAACCAACTAAAAGCCTTGCTGTATTGCTGACAGCGAAATATGTGAACTGCGACGTCCGAAAAGCTGGCCGAAATCTAGAACGCAAATCTTCACCCTATTGCATCGCGCCCCACAGGCTACCTGCGGCTGCGCTGGCGGTGTTCACTGACAATTCAATCGCAGCCCATCTCATCCGTGCTAAAGTCCAATGATGATGCCTCCTGCCAGGTAGTCGCATGAAAGGTTCGAGGCCATCAGACGCGCAAATAACTAGAATAGATCCAGACTCTAAACTACCAGAACCCATTCAAGTTCAGTCGAGCGATAGGGAGCGAAGCAGATGAATACCACATTCAGGATCGGCTTCATATTTTGTCTTTTGGTACTTTCAGGTTGCGTCTCAACCGCCGTTCAGGCTCCGCTTGTACAGCCGGCCCAAGGCACCTTGGGCGCGAAGGAAGTCGTGGTCGACAATCCGACTTCAGCCGAGAAATTCAATCAAAACTACTTTATACCCCTGCCGATGGCGAATTCGATTGCACTTGATCTGGCAAAGCGCTTTCCCTCAATTCAGATCGTTCGGCCACAGCACTATCAGACCGTCACAAGGCCCATGCAACGATCGAATCTTCTTTTTTCCCCAAGTGGAGCTGCGGGAGACTATGTAGAATTGCAATTGGAGGTGACATCATGGAATCCGGGTAATGCCGTTGCACGATGGCTGACTTCAGGCATTTCCAATTCAGGAGAGGCCAGCCTGTCGGTAAAGGCTACCGTGGTGAAAGTTTCGGCTGACGGTACAAAAAGCCCTCCGCTAGCGCAAAGTGTCTTCACCACCGCATCAACAGGCAACTTGCTGGTAACCGGGAATGCGCAGACCCCATGGGCTCGAGCGGCCAGCGAAATTGCCAAATGGGTCGGAAATCAATTGTGAGCGAGTCAACGTAACTTAGAAGTGGCGAGGCATTCGGAAGTGGCGAGGCATCCGCCACCGCATTGTAGGCGTATTAACCGATGAGCGGCGCAGCCGCACTGGCAGTACATTGATAATTGGGGAGTCAGATCATGACTCGGTCCATTCTGAGTATTGTCGGCAGCGGCTGGGTATGCCTGTCAAGCAGTGCTGAAAATCTCTCGCGATCCGAGGCCGCGAAGCTCGGTCGTGTAATCGACCCAATACGAAGTGCTGAGGATATGGTACGCGCGGCAATGCTGGGATTGCCGGAATGACTTGTCCGGCAGTTTTCGGACCACCTAATTCTTGAGACGATCCTCAAGACGATGGCGGAATTGCGTAGGCAGAGTCGACTGCCGGCGCAGCCGGCGAATCAGGAGCACTGACGCTCGTCTCTGCGCCGCAGTCTTTGTTGATCAAGTCAAGTTCCATCAAGCATTATGCAAGTACGGAACGCCCTGGCGGCCCGCCTCCGGCGGTTCCGTAGAACGGAAATTTCCGGCGGAAAATACTTTCCGACGGGAATTTTCCGTCGAATTTCCACTGCGGCGATGTTGCATGGTTATGTGCAGTTTACTATGCTGAACCTCCTTGTATCGCTAAGGAATTCAATCGGAAATTTTGCAAGGCTTTGTCGCGGAACTCGGGCGGGGAATTAGGCGGCTTCGCCGCGCGCTACGCGCCTATCCCCTGCGCCTCGGGCGGTGGCTTAACTTCGCTAAGCGCACGCCCGCGGCCCTCGTTCCGCGACACTGCCGGCACTAAATACTGACTCGTCCCTAAGTCAGGGGACAACGGTACGGGCCAGCGCACGATAAGATCGCGATCTCGGACTACAAACTTTAGATGAACACACCATCATGGACCCCGACCTACGGAGGCAGGATGGGCTACTGCTGACGCGCTCGCAGTTCGCATTGGTCATCGGGCTGTGTGGTGGGGATTTCGCAATGCGCAGCCCAACCCTGGCGATAGACTCATCGAAGTGCTTGGTGAAGATACTGCCAATCCGGTTTGTTGCAAGGTTGCAGCACGCTCGAGGCGCGTGGTGACCCCGCAGCGCATTCGCTTTCTCGCGGCAATTTGTCCGGCCCCCTACGGGTGATGACACGGGCGCCGCGCGCGTGCCACGTTCGGCAAAACGCGCCCGCGAAGTCGGAAAGACGCGCGTTATGCCGACAGCCCGCGGCCACGCTACTCCCACCGGCGTGACGTGCCGTAGTGACGTCACCCACATCGGCAGTGCGAACCATGTGGCCGCATTGCGGAGCCCCTCGATCCTGCGCAAGCGGGAGGATGGGGCGTTTCTCATAGGTGAGACGGCGGTTCCGGCATGTAGATCGACAATTCTTGTTCCCAACGCCCCAATCCCTTCACATCCAATTCGAACCGTACCGGCAACCAATTATTTGGGGACACCTCCGTAAGAATTTCTACCCTATGCACGCGCTCGACACATAACAGCGGGGTGTATTGAATCTTCCTGAGCGGATCGAAATGCGGGATTGCGGCCTGGCGAATGACCTCCAACTTGAAGAGGTCGTCGAACCACGGAGAACCGCGCAATAAGGAATAATATTCTGCAAGCCGAGTACCGAAACCACGGCTCCACGGCATTTCGCCTCTATGTATTGATAGGACATTTTGAATCTTCTGCGGTAGCGCCTCGATGCCGCGAACCATCTGAATATCACCATTTCTAAAATTGAGATCGTTGGCGATATCGGCGGGGAGTTCGGTGGCCTTGGTGCGCTCGAACGGTGGGTATACGGGGCATTGGATCAACGTACCCTTCTCACCGTTTGTTAGACTCGGGGTGCCGGCAAGGGCGCGCCCATCACCAAAGCAATTAGCAAGAATGTAGCGATCCGAATAGTGACCGCTTTTAAAGCTGTCGATGAAAGCCACAAGAGAACTGAGATCGCCGATAACGTAGTGCCTTATCAAAAATTGCCACTCGGCTTCGCGGACACCCGCAAAATCGCCTAAGAAAACCACATCCGGTCCGACCGCAACAAGATCCGCCGTCGGCGCCGACCCAGGAATCTGCATCCGCAATTCGGTGGCGCACTGCGCTTCGTGATGGGTCTTCATGCTCTCGAGCACTTCGACCGTGTAGGCCGATAAATCGCGGTCGATCATGTCGGCATGCGTGGCACACAACCATATGGCATTCCCGATACCGGAGCGTTCTTCCGGCAACATCGATGGATCGTATCTCGGACCGCCATGTGCTGCCGCCCGAATGTGTGCGGCCTTACCGATATTCACCGCATGTCCAGACTCTTCACTTGGACCCACAGTGGGTCGATTGCAATCCTTAAATGAACAGCGATAGCTAGCACGCAAAGCGATCGTCTGTTTTACCTTTTGGGTGAAATCATCGCGATTGGCCATCGGTACTCCCAATTACTCTTTTTCCGTCGGTTTGATGCCAGCGTCTCGATAGATCTCGTCCTTCGTCCTATAGTCCCCTGGAAACTGCGTCTCAACCGGCAACACATTCATTCGGACTTCCACCTCCACCTGTTCGTCGTAGCGATATGTCGCAAAATGTGAAATTTCAGCAAGCCGGTCATCGGGCGGGTCAGAGTTGATTGTCATCACGTAGCCGAATGGCGGGTAGTTAATCTCAGAAGGCAGAATCATCTGATGACTCTTTAATCTGAGCATGGCCACCCCACCAATCGCGCGCGATTTGCTGCTTGTGTTGTAGTACAGGAAGAAGCGATACGTGGGCGGCAGGAACTTATGTTCCCGGTTCAAAACGAATCGAACGAGTTCTTGATGCTGTTGGCGGAACCCGTCTCCGTTTACCGAGAAGAACATCGTCACGATTTGCTTCAGAACCCGTAGTGGATATAGACGGTGTAAGTACATGAAACGCGGATTGCCGCCCATCCGTTCGAGTATTTCCATACCTTGGTAACACCATTCGACAAAATCCTTGCCGTACCATGAGCCTGTGTTGTTATTACAGCGCGGGCACAGCGTGTATCCGCCCATACCCCTCTGCTGAATCGGACCCGTAGCTACCGCATCAGGCCCAAGCAGCGTATCCGTATCGCGAAATCTGGTTACGCGATGATCGTTGAAAGCGCTTCGTGGCGGAATATGCTCGAAGGAAAGCGGACCCTC
>JAKBDW010000008.1:0-7462 GCA_021834245.1 Pseudomonadota bacterium | reverse complement strand
TCACGATCACCATAACCATCATGGCGCGGGTAGCGAACAGTTGCTCTGGTGGGTGCTCGCCCTCACGCTTTGCTTTGCGCTGGTAGAAGCGCTTGGCGGTTGGTGGGCGCATTCGCTCGCCCTGCTTGGCGACGCCGGGCACATGTTTTCCGATACTGTGGCTCTCGGCATGGCGGCTGCGGCATCCCGGTTCAGTCGGCGTCCCCCGTCAGCGCGTCATTCCTATGGATTGGCGCGGGCCGAAGTGGTTGCAGCGCTGCTAAACGGCCTGCTGATGCTGGTCGTTGTCGTAGGAATCGTGGTTGAAGCCATTCGCCGGTTCCGCGAACCGCAGCCGGTCGCCGGGACGTTGGTGATGGTCGTTGCCGGCGTCGGATTGCTCTTCAACGTTGCAGCTGCCCTTATCCTGAGCCGCGGCGACAGGAGTCTTAACGTGCGCGGTGCCTTGGTGCATGTGACCGGCGATCTTCTCGGCTCGATTGGCGCATTGATTGCCGGTGCCGTGATCTACTTTACCGCCTGGACGCCGATCGACCCCATTCTGTCGATCGTTATTTGTGCGTTGATCCTTTATTCCACGCTGCGTTTGCTGCGCGATGCGCTGCACGTTTTGATGGAAGGCGTCCCGCCGGACGTCGATCTCAACCGCGTCGGGCACGCGCTTGCTGAAGTACCCGGCGTGCTGTCCGTGCATGATCTGCATATCTGGATGTTGTCGTCGGGAGTGCCGGCACTGTCGGCGCACGTCGTTATGGGCGATTTGCTCGATTGGCCCAAGGTTCTGGGCGAGATGCGGGTGTTGCTGGTCGAGCGTTACCACATTGACCATGTAACACTGCAGCCGGAGACCATGCCCGTATTGGAGCAGCCGCCGCTGCCGCGCGGCGCCCGGGTGTACCCGCTTAAGCCGGAAAGTCCGTAGCGCTGACTGCTCTCAGTAACCGTAGTGAGTGACGCCCGTGGTGCTGTTGCGCCGCGGATTGGGTGGTCGGCCGCCGCCGCTGCGCCAAGGCGGTTGACCCTTGCCGTTGCAAAGCTCCAATGCGCGGCGGTAGTGTTCCAGCGCCTTTTGGTGTTCTCCACGACGGTCTAGCAGTTCGGCAAGTTCCTGGTGCGCCTCCGCCGGACCTCGCAACAGCACCGATTTCTCAAGATAGTCACGCGCCTGATCCAGCAGCTTATTGCGTCCGGCAAGGCGTCCGAGCGTCAGTAGCAGGGCCGCACTGTCGCTGCGATTTGCAAGCCATTCCTCGGCGGTGTCCAGCTGGGCGCCCGGATCGCTGCTTTCGACGCGTCCGTAAAGTTGCACAAGATCTTCGTCCCAAGCCTGATCGATCTCGGTGCGCAACAGGACCTCGGACTCGTCCGCCGCCCCTTGGGCTATAAGGTGCTGGGCATAAATGGCGACAAGCTCCGGCCTGTGCTGCAGCTTCTGTGGCACTGCATTCCATGCTTGCTTGAGCACGCCGCTGGCTCCGCTAGGCAGCGCAAGCATGAGCAGTTGCCGGCGAGCCTCCAGTTCAAAGGCGTCGATCTCCGCAGGTGCCAGCGCCTTCTTGCGGCGCATTTCCGGAATCAGGTTGGCCAGGCTCTCCCAGTCATTCAGTTCGCGGTAGGTCTGTGCCAGCAGGGCAAGTATGCGCGGGTGTCCGGGCTCGAGCGTGCGCAGTTGTGACAACGTAGCCAGAGCACGCTCGCTCTGATGTGTCATGATCTGCAGCTGAGCCTGGGCCATGCCGGTTGCAACTGCGTGATCAGGCGACGCCTGGTGCCCGAGCGCCAGGTACTCGTCACGTTTTTCCGTTTTGCCCTGCGCTTGGGCAACGAATGCCGCGGCCAGGTAATTGACAAGCGAGGTTTCGCTGTGGCCAATGTCTGCGAGCAGCTGTTTTTCAGCCTTTTCCCAGTTGCCCTCGATCAAGCTTGTCAGTCCGTGAACGAGTGCTTCACGCGTGCGGCGCACACGCTGCTCGCGGCGTCGCAGTGCCACGTCGCGCGGAGTATTCCACAGCCGAATCACAGCTCGAGCGAGCACATAGGCGCCAGCAAAGCCAAGCGCAAGGATCACGGCGAAAACCGTAAGTGGCATCTCGACGGTCCAGGGCGAGCGTGCTATCAGCACGTAACCAGGATCATGCATGACGGCAAGTGCCAGTGTTATGGCGACGAAGAGCAGTACGATGACAAATATTAGGGGTTTCATGGTTGCGTCTTTGCCCCGCGGATGCGTCGCAGCAGCTCGAGCGAGCCAGAGATGTCAGGCAATCTGCCGCGAAACTGGGATTTGAGCATCTGGTCGAGTTCCTGCTGTACGGCTTTGACCGGAGCAGCTGAGCTGTCGTAATAGGTCTTGAGCCAGCCGCTCGCCGCGCTCAGATCCTGGTCGAAAACCGGGGCATTACCCTGCAACAGCGATGTCTGCGCATTGTAAAGCATGAGGCGCAGATTCTGACGCAGGAAGTACGCCTGGTCGGGCGGTAGCAGCGGCCGGCTTACCGCGCCGGTGCGGCGAATGCGGATGAGCCCGATCAGATCCTGCCACATCATCTGCAGTTGCGATCCGCTCTGGGCCGCCGGTGGCTTGGCCGGCGCAGTCGCCGGGCGGACGTCGGGAGCCAGCGGCAGCTGGTCAACGCGTTGAGCGATGTCTCCCAGGCGCAAAGCCATACCCGACACATCGACGCTGCCGAGCGATTCGAGTGTACCGATTTCATGGACTAGCGCACGCCGCACCGGCAAATAGCGTGGGTCGGCGAGCTGCTGTAACTCCTCATCGGCGGCGCGCAAGGCAGCAAGAGCCAGATTGACGTCATGCGAAAGCTGTAGCCGGTTATTGGCAATTAGCAGCAGTTGCTCGGTTTCCGAGAGCAGCCACTGCCGGCGACCCTTTCCGAACTCGCTCGACACCTTGTTCATCGCGGCCTTAAGCGTGTCCTGAGTTTCCTTGAGCGCGTTCAATTGCTGATTTATCGCGGTCAGGCTGTCGTGCGTCTTTGCGCTTTCGTCCTCAAGTTTATCCAGGCGGCTGAACATGTCTGCACGGTAAAGCCCGCGCTTCTGGATAAAAGTGTAGCTGAGGTAGGCGCTCGCCAGCAGAGCCACAATCGACAGGATCAGGGCGAGTCCGCTTGAGACGGACACGGCCCGACTGCGACGAGGAGCGCCGGACGCCGCCGCCTGGGTTGGCGTTGTTGCGCCATTCTGGGGTTCTTGGTCTTTATTCATCGTGGTCCATCGGCTGTAGGTTCGACATGACCGCTGCTCCCTAAATGCGTGAGAGACAAAATGGCGGAGTTAATTACCCGCGATTATAGGGATTTTTGCGCTGCCCGCCATGCCCTTATGGTTTTGACGATGGCCTCATCGCTGGCTTCTGGCGCAATCAGGGGCTCACCCTTGAATCCCAGCTCGCGGCAGGTCGCGACCATGCGATCGCTTATAACCACAATCGGCGTTTTCACGAGCCACTGCTGGCCCAATTTGCCGACAAGATCGTACAGATTGCGCAGCGACTGGACACTGGTTACCGTCACGACGTCGATGCCGCCGCGTGCCCAGCGACGCAGCAGTGCCGTAGTGTCGACCTGTGGTTTTCCGCGCCGGTAACACTCGGCATATTCGACGCTTGCCCCGCGGTGTTGCAAGGTTTCGCCCAAAACTTCACGTCCGCCGTCGCCACGAAAGATCACTATGCGTTGGCCGGCGATGTCAGCAAGTGCCGGGAGATCCAGCAGTGCCTCGCTATCAAACCGGCCGGTTGGGGCGATGACGTCTTCCTGGCCAAAATGTTTCAGTTCGCGCGCTGAGCCGCGGCCGACACAGGCAAGTTTCAGGCGCGCTGGAAGCGGGCGTCGCGAACGGATGACATTCATTGCCTTGTTCACGGCATTGGGGCTGATGAAGATGGCCATGTCAAATTCATCCAGCCTGTCAACTATGCGCTGCAGGGCTGCGCTGTCGACCGGGTCGAGAATCTCGAGCACCGGAAAGCGCACCGCCTCACCGCCTGCCAACTCAATGAGAGCCGCCAGCGATTCCGCCTGAGCCGCCGGCCGCGTGACCAGCACTGCAGTATTTTCCAGCCCCCGTTCCTCAGGCACGGCCATATACGCGGTCAAGTATGGCGCGTGCGCCACGGCCTAGCAGGTCCTGTGCCAACGCGATACCCAGATCTTCCGCCTGTTTGCCGGGCCCGCGGATCTCTCCACGTACAATATGACTGCCGTCCGGCGCACCTACCAGGCCGCGCAAATGCAGCATTTCACCGTCAAGCTCCGCGTAGGCTCCGATGGGTACCTGGCAGCCGCCCTCAAGGTGCGCGTTCATCGCGCGTTCTGCCCGTACGCGCACTGTGGTAGGCGCGTGATTGAGCGCCGAAATGAGCTCATTGATTTTCTGATCGTCGCGTCGACATTCAATGCAGACGGCGCCCTGCCCGACGGCCGGCAGGCTGACGGATGGGTCCAGGCAGGCGCGGATGCGATCGGCAAATCCCAGCCGCTTAAGTCCTGCCGCCGCAAGGATTACTGCGTCGAATTCTCCGGCATCGAGTTTTGCTAGACGCGAATTGACGTTGCCGCGCAGATCCAGGACCTGCAGCTGCGGGTAGGCGGCGCGCAGTTGGCACTGGCGTCGTAGACTGGAGGTTCCGATGCGTGCTCCCGCGGGCAGCGCCGACAACGCGGAATAATGCGGGGAAACGAAGGCATCGCGCGGGTCTTCACGTTCGCAGATAACCGGTATATGCAGGCCTGCGGGAAGCGTCACGGTTACGTCCTTGAGGGAATGAACTGCAAGGTCGATGCGTCTATCCAATAGGCCCTGTTCCAGTTCCTTAACAAAAAGGCCTTTCCCCCCGACTTTGGCCAACGGGGTATCAAGTATCCTGTCGCCTTGTGTGGTCATTTTGACCAGCTCAATTTCAAGGTCGGGACGTAGCGCCAGCAATCGTGCCCTGACATGTTCGGCCTGCCACAGGGCAAGCAGGCTTTTTCGAGTGCCAATGCGTACGGTTTTCATGCAGCGGGGTCAACTAAAAGGTATGAGAAGGATGAATTCAGAATTCGGTTACGACGCTAATCCTAAAGCAATTCGCGCCGGGATTCATCCCGAAAGAAGGGCTGCGCGCGCATTTGCGTCTGGGAAAGCGAAAGTTTCGATGTTTCTGTGCCTGATCGCTGCTTTCTTTTCCACCACCACGCTTGCCGGCGGTTTGCCGCAAGCGAAGGATTTGCGGGCGGACGCGTTGCGCGCCGAGCGCGGTCACGTTCCGGTCATGCTCTTCTTTTCCGCGACCACTTGCTCCTATTGCAAAGAGGTGGAAGAACTCTACCTCATGCCGATGTACGCCGATGCCAGCCAGCGCAGCAAGGTTATCATCCGTCAGGTGCAAATCGACAGCGGCGTCAAGTTGCGGGATTTTTCCGGCCGGATGATCGACGCCGCAAAACTTGCCCAGCACTACGGTGTGACACTTACTCCGACCATCAAGCTTGTTGATGCCAGTGGGCGTGAGCTGGTTCCGGCACTGGTGGGTCTAAGCAGCCCCGACTTTTACGGCGATTATCTCGACACAGCGATCTCTCAAGCTGGCGTCAAGATGCGGCAAGGCAGCACGCGTCACTCTGCACGCCGAGCGCAACGCCATTCGCCAGGGGAATCCGCTTCGGTCACTAATGCCGCGCCCAGCGTCTCACCGACGCGGCGTGGCGCCGGCTGACGTCGAGCCTCTTATCGAGTCCCTTTAGGCTTACCTGCCAGGTGCCGGCCGGACTCTTTTCAATCCCCTTGATATAGCTGGTGGCGACGAGCGCATTGCGGTGGATGCGCAGAAATGCCTTTTCGCCGAATTCCTTTTCCAGATTTACCAGCGAATCCTCAATCAGGTGCTCTTCTGCAGGTGTGCGTACGGTGACGTACTTGCTGTCAGCCATGAAGTAGAGAATGTCCTGGACCGGAACAAGACGGATATTGCCGCGCAGGTGAACGCTGATATGGGTGCGTGCGCTAGGTTGTTCCTGTGCCTGATTGATATCCTGCAATTGCTTGAGCGTCAGTTTATGCGCCTTTTCGAGCGCACCGGCCAGCCGATCCTTGCGGATAGGTTTGAGCAGGTAATCGACCGCATTCACTTCAAATGCATGCAGCGCATGCTGGTCGTACGCTGTAGTGAAGATCACGCTTGGCGGATTTTCCATGCCCATCAAGTGCATTGCTGCCTCAAGTCCATCCATTCCCGGCATGCGGATGTCCATGAGCACGACATCGGGATTGAGCTCGGTTGTCCGCTCCACCGCCTCATTGCCGTTCATGGCCTCGCCGACGATGGTATGTCCGCCGATTTCGTTGAGCAGCTCGCGCAGGCGGTCTCGCGCAAGTTTTTCATCGTCAACTATCAGCACCCTCATAAATTGTCTCCACGTGTCGGCAAGGTAACGGCCACCATAAGCCGATCCTCGCCATTTGCCACTTCCATCCTGGCGGACTTGCCGTAATGGCTTTCAAGCCGCAAGCGTAAGTCATTGAGCGTGCTTTCGTCCTGTCCGTGGGTCGGCCGCGATCTACCGCGCGGCAAGGGGCTGCTGACCATGATGTTGATGGTCTCGCTTTCCTCCCACAATCTCAGACCGATGCTTCCGCCTTCTGCCAGCGGCTCGATTCCGCATTGGATTGCGTGCTCCAGCAACGGCTGCAAGGTCAGCACAGGTATCACTGCCTTGCGCGGAAACTTGCCCACGTCCCAGTCGACTTTTAGGCGGTTATCGAGACGCAGGCTTTCAATATCGAGGTACTTCTGGGCAATCACGATCTCGTTCTTGATGGGCACCAGGTTTTCGCCGTCAGCGATCATGGTACGGAAGATGTCTGCCATGTTTTCGATAGCCGATTCCGCTTGAGACGGTGCACTTCGCGTAAGACTGGCGATCACGTTCATCGTATTGAACAGAAAATGAGGGCGGATACGCGAACGGAGCGCCTGCACCTTGGCGCGCGCCTCCGACAGCGTGCGCTGCTTGAGCCGGTGGCGCGCCAGAAAGTATCGCAGCGCCAGGGCATTGACGATGGCCGCGATGGTGAGATTCTGGACATGAAAGTAGGCGTTCCATTCCGGGCTTGGTGATCCCGTGAGGTGGACGAGCCACAGTACCCAAAGGGTAGCCTCTCCTACCAGCCAAGTCACACAAAGCAGCATAAGATAGGCCATGACAAGTGCTCGCAGTTCGGGCAGCCTGTTCAGGTACTTACGCGACAGACAAAGCGCGCCTGCGCTGGCCAGTGCGATCCACTGGATGAACAGCGATATCATTAGCAGCTTGGAAAACCGGTTTTGACCAATCGGTAGCTGCGGACTGACGATAGAAATTACCATCGCAAGAATCTCGGCAATGACCACGACATTGAATACTGTCCAGCCATTGCAGAAATTTGGCAGGAAACCGGCATCCTGCCCGGCGTCGATGTC
>JAKBDW010000249.1:0-7482 GCA_021834245.1 Pseudomonadota bacterium | reverse complement strand
ATCCCGTGAGTCGCGCCATGCCAGTGCTCCGCTTTGGCTGGTGCACTCATTATTGCATTATTAAGAGACATTCAATAAGTGACTGGGAGTGGCAGCTTTTTTGTTCGACCACCGTCGATCACGTAGACCTGTCCGGTCACAAAGTCACTCTCGTCCGAGGCGAGCCATGCCGCGAGCGCGCCCACGTCCTCCGGTCGTCCGAGACGCCCAACTGGATGCATGCCAACAATTTCACGCCGAAACCGCAAGGCATTAGGCATTGACGCCAAATACTCTTCACTAAGATCGGACATGATCCACCCGGGAGCGATGGCATTGCAGCGAATCCCGTCACGCCCGAGGTCTATTGCCAACGCTGCTGTCATGCCGTGCAGACCGGCCTTGGACGCTGAATACGCCGTGTGCCCCGGGTTGGACGCGAGACCTTCGATCGACCCAATATTGATGATGCTGCCTCTTCCGCGTCGCCTCATTGATGGCAGGGCATGCTTCACCAGCAGATAGGGCGCCTTGAGGTTTACAGCCATCATTGAGTCCCACTGCTCTTCTGTCATCTCGTCGACAGATTTCTCGAACATGATGCCCGCATTGTTTACAAGCACGTCGATGTCACCGAGGACCGAAATGCACTCGTCTATCGCCGCCTTCAATTCAACAGGCCGAGACACGTCGGCACGCACAAATCGAGCTTGAGATGTCAATAGGGCCTCCGGCGGCATAGTTCGCTGTACGATCGCAACCATTGCACCCTCGTCGAGCAATTTCCTTGTAATTCCCGCCCCGATACCTCGCCCCCCACCGGTGACGACGGTACGTTTCCCCAGTAAACTGGCAAACATACGGATTTCCTAGTAGACGGCTTTCGCGCCGTTTACCTCGATGGTAGCGCCGGCTATATACCGCGCCTCGTCGGATGCAAGAAACTGGATCACGTCAGCAATGTCCTCCGGCTCCGCGATGCGGCCGAGTGGCACCGTCTCGTTGAGACTTGCAATTGCTCTGTTTGGATCAAAACCACGGCGCGCAAATCCCGTTCGTAACATCGGGGTGTTAACTTCGTTTGGGCACACCGCATTAACGCGGATTCCATCCGGCGCATGATCACGCCCGAGACACTTCGACAATATGGCGACGGCACCTTTGCTAGTGCAGTAGGCCGCGTGAGCCGGTCCAGGATAGAGACCCCAGCAGGACGAGACATTCACGATTGCGCCGCCACCAAGGACTTTCATGTGCCCGATCGCGCGCCGGCATGTATAAAACAGAGCCCTGAGATTGATGTCGAACATGCGGGTCCAGTCTTCGTCCGTGGTCTCGAGTATGGTGCCCCTGGTAATTACGCCAGCATTGTTGACGAGCAGATCCAGGCGTCCAGTACTGTCAAGTGCGAGATCCACTAAACGCTCGCAGTACTCCTTCGTACGTAGGTCCCCCGCCAACGCCTGAGCCACTCCGCCGTCCCGCTGGCATTGGACAACGACTTCGCGAAGCCCCTCTTCGACGACATCCCCAAGAATCAGTTGATACCCGGCACAAACCAGCCGAATTGCCGTGGCCTTACCAATGCCTCCAGCCGCGCCGGTGATGACGGCCGTCTTCCTCGCAGGCAAATCTCTCGACATTATCTTTTTCCTGAGATTAGTATTAAAAGGGCTCCACAACACCGTTTAGCACGGGATGTCTTGATTTCAATAGTGGTCGTTCAGAGCTTCAACAGCAGGGATCTCGTGTTTTCGCCGCGTTATATACTCCCTGAGCGCTTCATTAGTCGCAGGATCAAGTGGCGGCTGTTCGTACTCCGCAAGTAGTCGCCGGGCATATTCAAGCGATCGTCGCGTAATGTCCTTGGCGCCCTCGCTGTTCCACTGTTCGAACGAGTTGTTGTCGAACAATTTCGGAATGAAGAACGCTTGCTGAAACTTAGCCAGCGTATGCGGGTGACCAAGATAGTGGCCACCTGGTCCAACGTCCCGGACGGCGGACAACGCCTCGTCGAAATCGTCCCACTGTATTCCCTGAGTCATTCGATATCCCATGGCACATACTTCCGAATCTGCGACGAACTTTGCAATCGAGCAATGCATTCCGGCCTCGTTCCATCCAGCCGAGTGCCAAATATAGTTGGCCCCGGACAGCAGCACGGCCATCATAGTCATCGCACTTTCGTAACCAGATTGGGCGTCTAGAATCTTTGCTCCTCCAAGAAGATTCGAAGTGCGCCATGGAATCCGGTAGCGCCGCGCCATCTGGCCGATCATGAAATTCATGAGGGAGATTTCCGGAGTGCCCGCCATGGGTGCACCGGACTGCATGGAGACCGTGGACAGATAATGCCCGTATATCGCAGGGCAGCCCTTTCGCACGAGCTGCGTATATGCCAACGCTGAAAGTGCCTCGGCATTCAGCTGTGCGACTGCCGCTGCTGTTGAGGCTGGCGTATTGGCGCCGCCGAGGACAAACGGCGAGCATAGGACCGGCTGATTACGTCGGTTAAATGCGCGCATCGCACCCAACATCGTCTGATCCCATACCAGAGGTGAATTGCCATTACAATTGCCAGTGACGACTGCGTGTGTCTCGAGAAAGTCGGTACCGAACAGTATTGCGCACATGTCGAGTACGTCCTCGGCATTCTTTGATGAGGTCGTCATGCCCATGAACATCTTGTCTGAATGAACAATCGACGAATAGGTTATGTCGAGATGCCGATGACTAACCGGAATGTCCATGGGTTCGACGATATGATGCGCGGACGAATGTAGAGCCGGCATCATGTGCGAAAGCTTATGAAATGTTTCCAGATCCGCCAGCGTCGGGAGGCGGCGAACATCGTCTAGGTCGCGGAGATACGGCGCACCAGTCATCGGCACGAATACGGAGTGGCGTCCACCCACGTCAACGTTCTTGGCCGGGTTACGCGCGTGGTACTTCACCTCGGATGGAATTGATTTAATGAGATCCATGACGAGAGTGCGATCGAGGTGAATTCGCTCTCCTCGAACGTCTGCGCCGGCACATTTCCAGTCAGAGAGCGCTACGGGATCGCGAAACACGACACCCACTTCCTCGAGGATTGCCATGGACGCTTCATGGACGCGTTCGACTTGATCTGGAGTCATCGGCTCCACAACGGGTAGACCGCGCCGCAGTGTCGGGAGCATGTCGACATTTGGCGCTAACCGCTGGGCCCGGCGCGCATCGCGGCTCGGTCGACGAGTTGCAGCTGCGGTGATGGTCATGGGTATCTCCGGTGCTTTTACTTTAGCGGCGTGGTCACGTCCAAGTGGAACTTAAAGAGCCTTACGCGCGCGTTCATGGGCGACCCGAATATTGTGGGAGGCGCACGTTCTCGTCGATAGGACTACAATTCACCTTGTAGGTGAAATCTGCGCCGCTTGCTAATAGGACCGGAGCGTCGAGGACCTCGAATGGTTCGCCGGAATTACAATCTTCCTTCGCTAAACGCGCTCGTCATGTTCGAGGCAACGGCACGACATTTGTCGTTCAAGCGTGCGTCCGACGAATTGAGCGTTACTCCGGGGGCCGTCAGCAAGCAGATTCGCGGATTGGAGGAAGAGCTAGGGATACCGCTTTTTGTACGATCTGGCAACGGCGTGTTGCTTACCAGCGCAGGGAACGAGCTTTACGCAGTATTGACTCAGAGCTTTTCGAGAACCGCTGAGGTCGTGGGATCGATCAAGCGCGGAGATCGTGCAAAGAACGTAACGATTGCTTGTACTGACGCATTTGCGGCATTTTGGCTCATTCCCAGAATGGGTGATTTCTGGGAGAGATTCCCCGACGTGACGGTCGACCATCTCATTTCGGACAATCCGCGAGATTTTAGGCGTGCGGAGGTGGAGTTACGTGTCCGCTACGGCTTTGGTGCGTGGGCCGACGAAGTGGCTGAGCTGCTGTTCGAAGACACGATCTACCCAGTGTGTGGTCCGGGATTTTCAAGAAAACACCGTCGGGTGGCCGCTTGTGACCTGCCGAGATTACCTTTATTGCACGTTGATTGGGTGGACCCGGAATGGCCTGACTGGGATGAAGTATTTCGCCGGACCCACATCTCGCACGGACCCACTAAAGGGCGGCGGTTCGGAAAATTCAGCGTCGCGATACAAGCGGCCCAGGCTGATCAGGGGGTCGCAGTGGGCTGGCACCGATTGGTTCGTCAGCTCGTCGAGGACGGGCGCCTTGTACGTATGACGGACTTGGAGGTGCGGGCACCTGGCGGATATTACCTCACCTGGAACGATAATCGAGAGTTGTCGCCCGCGGCTGCTCACGTGCGCCAATGGTTAATGGATCTAGCGGCGAACGAGCGCAAGACCGAGGGCGAATTGCCACTGAAATAAAATGGGACATCACGCCAAAAAGTCACGTCTCATGTGACTTTTTGTCGTCACCTAGCACTCGTCACTCGGGTACATTCTAATTTGAATCGTCTCCGATGAAGTCTCTGACGAATAATGATCACGGCGACCTTTTTTAGAGCAATTTGGGCAAAGAGGCTGGACCCAGCGCTTCGACACAGACGGACCGCTCAACAAGGCCGCGTCTGTCTGCTAGGGGATCGGGCGTCTTTTACTGCGGCATTAACGACAAATCATCAGAAATTCATATGATTGCTACGGAATCGGTTAGCAAGCACACGAAAGATTACCTGGCGCGCTACAGTCGGACCTACGATAACGCCCCACGCTCTCGATTTCACACCTTCGTCGCCATTGCGAGTGCTGGCGGCGACTTCAGCGATGGATACGTGCTCGGCACCATCGGCATCGCATTGACTCTCGCCCGCGGTCCGCTCAGGCTCGATGCAATATGGATGGGTCTCTTGGGCGCTGCCTCACTGGCAGGTCTGTTTTTCGGCAGCCTGTTTCTCGCGCCTTTCGCCGATCGAATTGGCCGACGGCCCTTCCTTGCGTCGACAATGGCGGTTTTTTCTGCCATATCGATCGTTCAATTCTTCGTAACGACCTCGTGGCAGCTACTTTGGCTCCGATTCGCGCTTGGACTGGTACTCGGCATTGACTATGTCGTGTGCTGTACGATAGTGGCCGAGTTCTCGCCGTTGAGCAGTCGAGGACGGTTGCTCAGTCTACTAACGGTCATGTGGACAGTCGGATACTGCACCGCCTTTCTAGTGGGAACCTTCCTGACGGAGATCAATTCACATGCTTGGAGATGGTTGCTACTCAGCAGCGCCATACCTTCCGCGGCTATTTTTTTCGTGAGACTCGCGATTCCGGAATCCCCTCCTTGGCTCGTGCAACGCGGACGCGCTGAGGAGGCCAGGGCGATCATCGATCGGCATATCGGCTCCGACGTTGCGCTCCCGGTGATCACGCCAACTAAACCGCAATCGACGATGTCACAGTGGACCGAACTGCTGGGACCTCGCTATCGGCGCCGCACGGCCATCGGGGTCATATTTTTCACTGCATTAGTGATTCCTTACTTTGCTTTGGGCACTTTTGTTCCGGTGGTATTCGGAGCGTTGGGAATTTCCAATGCGTTAATCAGTGGCGCCATCTTCAATGTCTTTATGGTGCTCGGATCTGTATTTGGTTTTTGGTTCGTCGACCGCATTCCGCGCCGGACGTTTTTAGTCGTATCATTCTATGTATCAGCAGCCACATTAGCGTTACTAGCCATGCGATTAACTTTGTTGCCTAGCGTCACTGTTGCCGTGGCATCTGCATTTGCCTTTGTGCTAGCCGCCGCCACGGTGTTGTGCTTCGTTTATCCGCCCGAGCTGTTCCCAACTCGATTGCGCGCTTCCGGCGTCGGAATCAGCGTGTCTTCGAGCCGTGTGGGTTCGGCTGGAAGTACGTTCCTTCTCCCCATACTCGTAGAGTCGATCGGAATACGATCGTCGCTCGGTATCTGTGTGGGTGTCCTTCTACTCGGTGGCATTGCCTGCCAGATCTATGCTCCGGAGACCCGAGGGATGGCAATGGAGAGCCTCAACTGAGCCCTTGGCCAGATTATTTCTAAGATCACCGGTAACTTAGGGGCGCGCGGCGAATATCCTCGAGCCGCCAGCCATGTTGGTTTGGCAAAAACAAACGATTGGCGCCGGTCAGCGTGTGGCGAGTATTTTAGCGCCGCGAATAGAAGACCAGAACCATCGCGCCTGGGTCTGACCCCCCTTCATGCCGCGCACCCGGAGCACGACAGCAATAGTCACCGGCCGCTAACGTTCTTGACCCGTCGACGAAGGTTCCTGAAAGCACGTAAATTTGCTCGAACTGCGTCGGGTGTTCATGAGCATCTGCTCGCGCCCCTGCCTCGATCTTCATCAGAAGCGTCCGCTCACCCGCCACGGCGTCCTCGTAGATAGGCTTTACGTAGAAGCCAGGAAACTCTGTTGGTTGCCAGGTCCCCGAGGATGTGTGCAAGACGACAGAACCTGTGATTGGCCCGGTAATTACGCCGTTCCTCAACTCGTCTCTGATAACCTTCAATCCTCCCCGGAGCTTTAACGAATCGTCTGGCGGATTCATGATGCCAACCTCTGGAGCGCTGCGGGCTAAAACAAACCTGCGCCTGATCACGTGAGAACGCGCGGCCTACTCGATTCCGTGCATAGGTGAACATGTAGTTGGAGTACGTTCGATCGGACCAGCGCACAACCATTAAACGGCATACGCTACGTCGCTACGGAAGATTGATTTGAGCTTGGCGCATCAAACGCTCGTGTGATCTGGCTGGACCCCTCAATCTGTCTGATCAGGCCGCTTGATTTGGGTTAGGGCAAGATACCGACTTTGCCAATTTGTCCAAGGTTTTAGTGCCAGTTGGTCGTGACCAGTACCTACCACATCCTGCGTCCCCTCAAAACGATTGGCTACAGGTCTTTTACGAGACGCAATGCATCGTAAATCGCGGCGTGCGTATTCCGTGCGGCTACGGCATCGCCTATTCTGTATAGGGCGAATTGCCCGCCGCCAGAGATCGCTTCTTGCTGCGGGGCTCCTGAAATCAATCGGTCGTAATCCACGGCTCCCTTGTTGAACGAGGCCGGTTTCAGATCGAAGTATAGTTCGTCGAGAGGTACGGTGCCGTGATTTACGACAATCTGGTCGAACGATCGTATTTGCCTGATCGGTCCGTAGTCACTCGCGATCGTGGCCAGCAAATCCTTTCCGATTCGCTCGACCTTCTCGAGTCGGTAGGTCACCGTAAAGGTGACGTGCGGGCGCTGAAGAGTCCTCATATAGGGAACAAGATTCATCGCCATTACCTCCGGAGCGAATGTTCGGTCCGGAGTCATGATTTCGACGCGAGCTCCAGTCGCGGCGATAATTTCAGCCGCCTGTAGCCCCGCATGATCCCCGGCGTCGTCATACAGCAGGACGTTCTTTCCAAGTGGCACGCTTCCAGAGAGCGCGTCCCAGGTGGAGATCACGAGATCGTTCCCGATTTGCAGTACATCAGTATCGGGAATGCCTCCAGTGGCAATGATGACAA
>JAKBDW010000588.1:0-7558 GCA_021834245.1 Pseudomonadota bacterium | reverse complement strand
CTGACGTCATAGATCAAGGCGAAAAATCGCAGATTCTGGTACACGGTCAGATTGCCGGGCAGGGGCGCATACACCGCAGTGAAGTTCGTGCACGCCAGCGCCTGCGCCCGTTGCGTGGCCACATCGCGACCTTCGATGCGGATGGAGCCGGCAGTCGGTTCCAGTACCCCGAGAATCATGTTGATGGTGGTAGTCTTCCCGGCGCCGTTTGGGCCAAGCAGTCCGACGATCTCGTTGTGGCTGACCTGGAAGGAGATGTCGTTAACCGCAAGCTTGTCGCCGAATTGCTTACGCAGCGACAAAGCCTCTAGGACGGGGAGCATGTTGGAAAATACCATTTAATATAGTTACGCCGGGTTACTTCGCATTGGCCCGATCCGGCCGACACCAATATACCTTTTGCGCGAACGATTTCCTATCAACTGGCTTGAACGTCGTGCCAGTCAGCGCAAATCTATATTCATTGCTGGCGAGTGCGAATTTTGACAGATTGCATCTGCCGCAAAGTCCCCGCTATGACCACATTCCCTTGAGCCGTGTCGCGATATCGATTTTCGGCAACGCATTGCTTTGCCTCGTGTTCAAATCCTGCTCCGCGGGTGGCCAGACCTTTGCGTCTAGCGTGGCCATGACCCCCTGGGTAAGAAAGCGACTGCGCGCGCCATAGACGTGAGCATCGCCGGTGCGCGACTGCTGGGTGACGTAATACCTGAGTGGCGAAATGAGGTCTAGCTCGCTCCGGGCGCGCGTCATGGCCACGTACAGCAGGCGCCTTTCTTCCTCGATCAAATCGGGCTTGCCGGCGGCATATTCGTTGGGAAAATTTCCGTCGCTGACATTGAGCACAAAAACGCGGTCCCATTCCTGGCCCTTGGCGGAGTGCACGGTCGACAGAATCAGGAAATCCTCATCCAGCGAAGCACCGTTTGAAATGTCGGACGTGGCGCTCGGCGGATCCAGTGTGAGTTCGCTCAGAAAACGTTCGCGTGAAGCGAACTGCAGCGCGATGCGCTCCAGCTGCTCAAGGTCGCCGCCGCGTGCGGCGCCAGCTTCTTCGTAGATGCGCAGGAGTTGCGGCTCGTACCAGTGTCGCACCAGACCAATCTGCCCTTCCCAACGGGCGGCGGCCGTGCCGATGGCGGCAAGCAGTGCCACTAGCGCGCCATAGTCCTCGCGCGCGGACGGCGGCGCGCCATAGTTCGTGAGCGCCCTCCAGTCGTGGCCGGCTGCCGCAAAAGCCGTCCAGCAGCGATCGGCATGGCGCGGCCCCACGCCCGGCAGGAGCTGCAGTGCGCGGAAAGCTGCAATGCGGTTTTTCGGATTATCAGCCCAGCGCAGAATGGCGAGCAGATCCTTGACGTGAGCGGCTTCGAGAAACTTGAGACCGCCGTATTTTACGTAGGGAATGTTGCGCCGCACGAGTTCCAGTTCGAGCACATCGCTGTGATGTGAGCTGCGGAACAGCACTGCGTGCCGGCGCAGCAGCGTACCTTGCTCACGTGCCTCGATCAGGTGCTCGACGATGTAGCGGGCTTGTGACTGATCGTCAAGCACGGTCACATGGCGAGGACGCGAGCCGTTTTGCGCCGCCCCGCGGCACGCGCGCAGTTGCTTGCGATACTGCCTGGTGGCCTCGGCCATGAGGGCATTGGCGGCATCCAGGATGGGTTGCGTCGAGCGGTAATTGTCTTCCAGCGCGATGACTTGGGCAGGTGGGTTGAAATGCGACGGAAAGTCCAAGATGTTGCCGACGTTGGCTGCGCGAAAGCTGTAAATCGACTGCGCATCATCGCCCACCACACACAGGCCCGCGCCTGTCGGCCTGAGTGCGAGCAGGATTTCTGCCTGCAGACTGTTCGTATCCTGATACTCATCGACCAGGATGTGATCGAAGAGCGCGCTGACGTCCTGCGCCAAGGAGCGCTCCTGCACGAGCATGTGCCAGTAAAGCAGCAGGTCATCGAAATCCAGCACCTGCTGCACGAGTTTGGTATCGACATAACGGCGAAACAGCACCTTGAGTTCCGCCTCCCATTCCGCACACCATGGAAACGTCTCTAACAGAACCCGATCCAGTGGCAAGCGCGTATTGACGCAATGCGAGTAAATAGCGAGGCAAGTGTCTTTGCGTGGGAAACGCCGGTCTTTGGAAGAAAACCCCAGTTCGTGGCGAGCGACATCCATCAGATCTGCGGAGTCCGCCCGGTCCATGACCGAAAAACCGGGTTCGAGTCCGAGCTCGCCGGCGTAGCGCCGCAGCAGACGATTGGCCATCGAATGAAACGTGCCGGACCAAGGAAAGCGCACACTGCACTCTGTGGTCGCAACTCGTCCTTTGTCATTGTGCCGGCGGCTCACCTGCTGGGCAACGATGCGATGCGCCCGACGCACCATCTCGGCGGCCGCGCGCCTGGAAAACGTGAGCAGCAAAATTCTTTCCGCCGCAACGCCGTTGAGAAAAAGATGGGCAACGCGATGCGCGAGGGTGGAGGTCTTGCCGGTTCCGGCGCCGGCGATGATCAGCAGAGGCGTCGACTGCCAGCCTCCATTGCCAACCTGGTTTCCATACTGCGCGGCCGAGCGCTGCGCGCTGTTGAGATCAGGCAACGCGCTGTTTGCTGTCTGCTCGGTTTCTGTGGCGACTTCGGTGATGGACTCTGTCTGCACACCGCCATTATGGTTGAGGACTGTATGTTTATCCAGTACTCCCCATGGTGGGTTAAATCAGGGCGACGAAGCCAAAATCGACTCCCGTGGGTGTCCGGGGGGTTATTTTCCGGCTGCATGTGCAAAAAGCGGGGAGAAACCGATCCCTCGGGGGCTCGACTTGCCCCCGAGGGATCCTGAGGCAGGTGTTACGGCGTTACCGGCAGATATCCGGACTTCTCCAGGTCGACCAACGCGCCCATGCCGGAGACAACGATTCGGGCATAAGGCAGAAGGTCATGCGCGGTGTATTTCTTTACTTTCATGGCCACGCCGCATTCGTACATCTTGACGCCGTCTTTGGCCAGGGCGTCCAGGATGGCACGGCTGGGATTGCCCTTGCCATGCGCCTGCTTGACCTTATGGTTGTAGGCCTCGTCGTTCAGCAAGAACTGGGAGCCAGCCGCCCGGAATACCATGGCGATCTCAAAGTCTTTGCCGGACTTCATGCCCAGGGCAGCGTACTGATGATAGAGATTCTCGGCGGCCTGCACCTGCGCGCTGATGCCCTTCGGGGTGACCATCGGGTAATTCACCTGAATGACAACCTTGATATCTTTCTTGTGGGTGATCTGCAGGGGCGGCAAAGTGTTCATGACCGCGGCGGTGCGTTCTGCGGCAAACGCGGCAGATGGCATGACCTGCAATCCCATGATGACCAGCGCGGAAACGGCTACGGCAGCGGATTTAACATACGGATTCATTAATTTTTCCTTCGTTTTTTACGGTTGGTGACGGACCCATCGCAGGCCCTGCTAAAAAAGCTCTTTGCTGGGGACAAATACAGTTGAAAGTAACCCGACAACCCCAGCAATCAGAACTGGCGCGCAGAGATTAGTTCATTTGCATGTATTAATAAACCGACTGAATTTTGACTTTCCCGGATAAAACCCATACGAAATGGAGTGGCATATCCGACGGGAAGAATTGGCCGCCATCGGCGCGAATCGGCATGCCTGTCCGCCCCCATCATTGCTTTCCGGAATTGTGGCGTGTCAGACATGCACAAGTGTCGTTAATTCCGTCAGCTGATCTATAGTAACCGTAAAGGCGAACTTCGATGGGATGTACGCGTCGGTCAATGCAATGAAGAAATTCCTCTCGCTGCTGACAATCTCCCTGTTCCTCGTGTCTGTGGCATGTATTGCCGGCGAGAGCGTCAATGGGGTGCGCATGCTCGCTGCGCATAACCAGGTGCGCATCCGCCACCGAATTCCCCCCATGTACTGGTCGCCTTCTCTTGCCAAGGCCGCAGCCGGTTGGGCGCAGCACCTCGCGCTGCAGCGCGGCTGTGCCATGCAGCATGCGCAGGGGACGGGGCAGGGCGAAAATCTGTTCTGGGCGAGCGCAGTGACCTGGTCTGATGGCCGGCGTGACCTGCAATCTGTCACAGCGGAACAAGTGGTGAAAAGCTGGGCAGCGGAAGAAGCCGATTACAATTATGCCGCCAATCGTTGCCGCTCTGGCAAGGAGTGCGGCCACTACACGCAGATTGTATGGAAGACATCGCGCGAGCTGGGCTGCGCGATGCGCACCTGTCGCGACAAATCGCAAATCTGGGTGTGTCGTTATTACCCGCCGGGCAACTGGGTCGGCGAGAGACCCTACTAATAAGGGTGTAGGCCCTGGCCGGCAAACCGGCGTGCTGCATTTATCCGCCAGCTCGACCGGACTGATTTCCGGGATTTGCTGGCAGACCATCTAATGCATGGGCACTTTCACACACGCGCCGAGCCGGAAAATAAACTAACTTTCCGGCAGGGCAGCCGCGCAGCTTGACCGCGAATTTCCGCTCCCCTATCCATATCAGGCTTTTCAAAAAGCATCCCCAACGCAAACCGGCATATACAAGACGCGCAACCAAGGAGTCTGAATATGCAAATTCTCTCGAAGCGTGTATTGGCCGTCATGCTGTTCGTCATTGCTGCCCAACTTGCCGCCCCCCCGTGGTGTCGCTGCCGAATTTGACGACCAGGCGGCACTCGCTGGCATGAAGGAAGTGAAAGTCGCTTTCGACATCAAAGCCGGCAACGCCAAGGGCCTGCTGCATGTTCTTAAGGTCATTGACGAGACGCGTCAGTCGCTGATCAAACAGGGCGTGGCGCCGCATTTCCTGCTCGCTTTCCGCGGGCCGGCGACGAGGCTTATTCAGACCGACCAGTCCAGGATCAAGCCAAAAGATCGGCCGCTTGCGGCGCGTATCGCGGCGGAACTTAAATCGTTGCGCCAAGCACCGGGCATTGAGGGCCTGCAACAGTGCTCCGTAGCCGTGCGTGACGAAGGAACCAATCCGGGGAAAGTCGATCCAGGCGTAACCGTGGTTGGCAACGCGTGGATTTCGCTCATGGCTTATGAGAGCCGCGGCTATGCGTACATCGCTCCCTGAAGTTCGATGAAACCGTCTGGGGTGCGTCGGCGGTTCGCCGTCGCACAAGAACGGCAACGATTCTGGGTGACGCTTAAGGACCGGTGCGCAGTGGCGCGTACCCGCTGCTGTGTCATACGTCCAAAGATTTCCCCACCGCCCTAGGCGGCGAGCGCATGTTCGTAATATGGCCGCTCGCGATCATCGAGCAGGCGATACAGGGCCGTCGGGCCAAGCGCTTCCGGTTCCAGCCAGGACTGTAAATTGCTTTCCTTAAGCGGAATCAGGCAGCGATTGTGCCCGGTGGCCGCAACCTCCGGTGGCGGCGCATCGGTGATGGCGGCGAAAGAGTAGAGATCTGGTTTGCCGGGACTTTGCCACCGATCCCACAAGCAGGCGACGAGCATCATCGCGGCCGGTCTTGGGTTGAAGTGAAGCACGACGTTTTTTTCCTTTTCGCCGCTTCGTAACGACCGTTTCTCAAAGTCATTCAGCGCAACGTTTTCATAAAAACTTGAAATGAGGACCACCGCGTGCCGGTGTCCGAAAAGGTTTTTCCAGTAACCTTCAAGATTATCGCGCCGCGCATTGTAAAGACCGGGGTAGCGCCGGTCGTAACTTTCGGGTTTGCCGTTGGCGCGACAATGATAGCGCATCGGTCGAACGACGATCTCGCCGCCCTCGCGTATCAAAACCGGGGCGTACCAGAACGGGTAAATGCGTGCGTCGTCCGGTTCCGTCGTGGTGCGTCGGAGTTGCGCCAGCTTCTCCAGGTGCCAATCGACCTTGCGGCTCGCGATGCGTCGTTCCTCGAGCGCCTTGCGGGTTTCCCTGGCCGCCAGAGAGCGCTCGGCATCGGCCAGCCGCTTGCGCTGCCTGAAGAGTTCTGCCTCGAGTTCACCGCTTCTGCGCTTGCGGTACTCTTCGATATAGCGCCTGATGCGCAGCTCTTCAGGATTCTGTGGCTCATCAAAGTTGGCCTCCAGTGCCCTGGGTATCTTGACCGTGTCGTCAATTACCCGGCGCTGAAAAATATCTGCGAATGCCTCGGTATGGATGCGCGCCTGGAAGCGCAGTCCGATCGACTTAAGCTTCTGTTCCACCATTGCCGAATAGCACATGTCGGGAAGTCCCCAGCTAACCGCTTGTGTTGATGCTACTCAAGCCCGCACGCCAAAAGCAAGCAAGCCCACTGTAGGCGATCGCCCGGTTTATGCGCCGCGATTCGACCGAGGCCCCCAGGTAGACACCCAGTATCTTCGCATCGGTCTGGCCCGCCCTGCGCAGGCGAAAAGCCCTGTCCCGGCTGCGGGAAAATTGTAACGCTTTGTAACGGCGCGACTGCCCGTCACACAGATTTACAAAATCCCTCTCTTTTGACATAGGCCAGGCAATAGAGGGGAGCACAATGGATCGCGTATTAAAAAAACTGTCTCAATATTTAAGCGCTTTTCCGGAGGTGCCTATGTCTACGAAAACCCTGCAACGCGGCGCCATCGCCCTGGCCGCGGCTTCACTCTTGTTTTGCGCCGGCGCGCGCGCCGACGGCATCTATATCCGCGTGCCCGCGCCGCCGGTACCACACATCGTTTTGTCGGCGCCCCCTCCGATGGTGTGGCTGCCGTCCATCGGAATCTACGTGGCGCACGAATCGCCGTATCCGATCTTCTTTCTGGATGGCCGCTACTACCTGCGTGATCACGATCGCTGGTTTGCAGCGCACGCCTACGGCGGTCCCTGGGGTCGCGTCGATGACATGCGGCTGCCGCCACCATTGCGCCGCTATCATGACCGAGACTGGGATCGTTATCAGCACGAGGCCGGTATGGGCTACCGCCGCAACGATGACCGCATGCACCCCATGTTCTATCCTGGACGCCGTGACGGCGACAGATACCAGGAGCGCGACTTTCGCCGCGGGCGCGACTTTCGCGGCAATGACGACTATCGCGGTCGCGGGCATGGACGCGATGACCGGCGTGGTGATTTCGACCGCTAGTTGAAATTACTTCGCCGCGCGCGCCGGCTCCGTCAAGGGAAAGAGCGCGATGGACGGAGTCGGCATGCGCGCGGGTACAGCGCCTTCTGGTGCTTGCAAGCGCTGTATTGCCAAACAAAATTCTACGAGCGAGGCAGGGTGAGGCGCGCTTCCAATCCTCCGCCTTCGATGTTGCGCAGCGTCAGCGTGCCGCCATGTGCCTCGGCAATGCTGCGTGCTATCGTCAGCCCGAGGCCGGTGCCGCCAGTTTCGCGACTGCGCGAACCTTCCAGGCGCACAAAAGGCTCGAATACGTGCTCGAGCTTGTCATCCGGAATACCAGGCCCTTCGTCTCGAATCGAGATTTGTAATCTCGCTGGATTGTCTTCCACGCTGATTGTGGCTTTCTTGCCGTACTTCACGGCATTCTCCACCAAATTGCCTACGCAACGTTTCAATGCCTGCGGGTCGCAGGCAAAAGGCCGGCTGGTTGTGCCCTCGATGAGGAC
>JAKBDW010000327.1:0-7649 GCA_021834245.1 Pseudomonadota bacterium | reverse complement strand
GTCGCCAAACATGCGCGCATCGATCCAGGGTTCATCCTTCGTCTGCGCCAGACGGTGGCGGCAGGCGCGTTCGACGTGATGCATTGCTTCGCCCTCACCGGCGAACTGTGGGGCGCCGTGGTCCATAGCCTGCTCCCCGCCCGGCGCCAGCCCGTGCTGCTGAGCTCCATCCGCAACACCTACGACTGGGAGCGCCCGCTGCACCGCCACATCAAACACTGGGTGATGCGTCGGTCATGGCAGGTCGTGGCCAACTCCGAGGCGGGCGCGCAATGCGCACGGCGCCGCATGCAACTGCCACCCGGGCTCATCCGCGTGATCTACAACGGCGTGACGGCGCCCGTGCTTGCACCCGAGACCGGTGCCACCGTGCGCAGGCAGCTTGGCATCGAGCCGAGCGCGCCCCTGATCCTGTTCGTCGGCCGCCTTGTCGCACAAAAAGACGTCGCCACGCTGATCCGCGCCATGGCCCGACTGCGGAGCAGCCATGCACGACTGATCCTCGCCGGCGATGGTCCGCTGCAGCCGGCGCTCGAGCACCTGGCCGGCTTGCTGGGGCTGAGCAAGCAAGTCCACTTCCTGGGGCAGCGCAACGACACCGCCGCGCTGATGTCGGCAGCCAACTTGGTGGTCCTGCCCTCCCTGGTTGAGGGGCTGTCAAACGTGATTCTCGAGGGCATGATGTGCTCACGTCCTGTGATTGCATCGCGTACCGGGGGGAATGTCGAATTGGTCGAACACGAGCGCACGGGCCTGCTGTTTCATGTCGGCGACGACGCTGCTCTGTCCGACTGCATCCAGCACCTCATTGACAACCCCGAGCAAGCCATCGATCTGGGGCGTGCCGCACGCGACAAGGCACTGCGTCGCTTCAGCCTGGCGGCCATGGTGGCCGCCTTTGCAACTCTGTACGAGGATGCGGCAGCCTTGCGGTGCGCGCCCCGTTCCTGAGTCCTCCATTCACTCCTGCCGCTGCCCATCCATGTCTGCCATCCTTGGCGATTTTCTGGTTCTCCTAGGCCCCGAGCGGCCGCCCACCGGAATGGCCGATTTGTCCGACGCTGCGCTATGGCCCCCTGCCGCCAGTGACTCCCCCGTGCGACAGGCCATGCCAGCGCCCCATGTGCATGTCTGGGCGCGTGGAGATACCCGCATCATGGGTCATGGCGCAGCTGGGGGACTGGGGCTGGCTTTGGAACCTCCGGGGGGCAGTTCCCGGGCCGCAACGATCGACCCTCGCGACGCCGTGGTCGCCACTTGGGTGCGCGATGGCCGCTTTGCGCACCCGCATCGCAACGGTCGTTACAGCTACGTGCTGTGGTCGATCGACGGCAGACGCGCGCTGGCCTGCACCGATGCCTTCCGCACCTGCCCGGTTTTTCATGCACAAGTGGGCGCCGGCCTGCTCATCGCCAGTGACTTGCGACTCATCCTGCGCTCCGGTCTGCTGGCACCTCGCGTATCGCTGCAGGCGGTGTACCAGTACCTGAACTTCAGCTACGTGCCTGCGCCTTTGACCGCGATCGAGGGCGTGGCCAAGCTGCCTGCCGGAACCTGCCTGGAATGGAATGGTGCGCGGGTTCAACTGCACCGCCATTGGGATGCCCGCTATCCGGAAAACCTAGCGCTGCCGCAGGTGCAGCGCACGGCACAGTTGCGCGAAACCATTCTGCGCACCGTGCGCGATTACCGCTGCGCTGATGCCCAGGGCTGGGGCACGTTTCTCAGCGGCGGCACCGACAGCTCCAGCATCTCGGGCATTCTGTCGCAAGCGCACGATGCCCCAGTCAACAGCTTTTCCATCGGCTTTCAGGAAAATGGTTATGACGAGTTGCCCTATTCACGCATTGCCAGTCAGCATTTTGGCCTGGCAGCCCACGAGTATCGCGTGAGCGAAGACGACGCCGTTGCCGCCCTGTCCAAACTGGTGCGTGCGTACGACGAGCCCTTTGGCAACTCCTCCGCCATCCCTACCTTCTACTGCACCACGCTGGCCGCACAACATGGCGTCACGCTGATGGTCGCCGGCGACGGCGGCGACGAAATCTTCGGCGGCAACGAGCGCTATCGCAAAGACCAGATCTTCCATCGCTTCCACGCCGCACCCCGATCCGTGCGCGCACTGGGTCAATCCTTGGCTGGCGCGCTCAGGGGAGTGGACTCGCGCTTCGCCAACCGCATCAAGAATTTCGTTCACCGTGCCACGCTGCCCAACCCCGACCGCTTCTACAGCGACGATGCTTTCGCCTCCAAACATTTCGAGGCGCTGCTCAGCCCCGCGTTCCGCGCCGCCGTCCGACCCGACGACGCGCTGGACGTGCAGCGCCGCATCTACGCCAGCGCTCAAGCGCATGCCGAGTTGCATCGGCTGATGTACCTCGACCTGAACATGACCATCGCCGACAACGATGTGGTCAAGGTGACGCGCGCTGCCAAGCTGGCCGGCGTGGAGGTGACTTTTCCCTATCTGGACCGCCGCCTGGTCGATTTCACCGGCCGCCTTCCAGCCACGGACAAGGTGCGCGGCCTGGACAAGCGTCATCTGTTCAAGCTGGCAATGAACGACATCCTGCCGGAGGCGATCCGCAAGAAGAAAAAACAAGGATTCGGCCTGCCCACCAGCGTGTGGCTGCGGCGCGGCGGAAGCTATGCGAAGCTGCTCACCGGCATCGTGCTCTGCGATCGCGCGTCGGCCCGCGGTTACTTCAATCCCGACTTCATTCGCGGCTTGATCGAGCGCCACCAAAGCGGCGCTTGGGACCATGCGGCCGATCTCCACATGCTGGCGATGCTGGAGTTGTGGCACCGCGAATACATCGACCCCATCGGCGGGCGCTCCATCACCGCTTCGGTGTTGCAACCGCAAGCCGCGCCACAGGCCATGGTGGCCTGATCACGAGCCGAGCCAGAAACCATGTGCGGAATAGCCGGACTCTACGGGCTGGGGGGCCGCCTGGACGTCGATCCGGCCGTGATCGACGCCATGTGCCAGCGCATCATCCATCGCGGGCCGGACGACCGGGGCGTGTTCCGCCACCCGATCGGCCACATCGGCATGCAGCGCCTGAGCATCATCGACCTCTCGTCCGGCCATCAGCCCATCGCTAACGAAGACCGCACGGTCTGGATCGTGTTCAACGGCGAGATCTACAACTTTCGCGAACTGCGTCAGCAGCTTCAAAGCGCTGGTCACGTCTTCACTACGCACACCGACACCGAATGCATCGTGCACGGCTACGAACAATGGGGCGAGGCGGTGTTCGAGCGCCTGCGCGGCATGTTCGGCGTGGCCCTTCTCGACCTCCGGCAGAACAAGCTCGTGCTCGCACGCGACCGCCTCGGCAAGAAGCCGCTCTACTACACCACCTTGGCCGACGGCACGCTGGCCTTTGGCTCCGAGCTCAAATGCCTGGCCGTGGTGCCGGGCTTTCACGCCGAGGTTTCTTCTCAAGCGACACACGACTACTTCGCGCTGGGCTACGTGCCGGCGCCTGCCAGCATTTACGAGGGCGTCCACAAGCTTCCCCCCGCGCATGTGCTTGTCGCGCAGCAGGGCCAAGTCAGCTTGCGCCGCTACTGGCAACCGGAGTTCGGGCCGAAGTGGACCGAGGACGAACCCACCCTGCAGCGCCGCTTGCTGGAGCAACTCGAAGACGCGGTGCGCGTGCGCCTCGTCAGCGATGTGCCCTTCGGAGCTTTTCTGAGCGGCGGTCTCGATTCCAGCGTGGTTGCCGCACTGATGGCGCGCAACATGAGCCAGCCCGTCAAGACGTTCTCCATCGGATTTCGCGAAGAGCGCTTCAACGAGCTTCCAGCAGCCCGCGCCGTGGCCCGCCACATTGGCGCCGAGCACACCGAACTTGTCGTCGAGGCCGACGCCATCGCCGCACTCGACGACCTCGTGTGGTCCTTCGACGAGCCCTTCGGCGACTCGTCAGCCATTCCCACCAACCTCGTCTCCAAACTCGCCGCTACCCAAGTCAAGATGGTGCTGTCCGGTGACGGCGGCGACGAGTTGTTCGCCGGTTACGAGCGCTACGCCAAGTACCAGAAGCTGCGTGCCCTGCGCCGCAATTCATGCGGCCTTGCAGCGCCCATGGCACGTGCCGCGGCCGCTGTCGCACCTGGCGCGCGCGGTGCAAGGCTGGGGCGCATCGCGACGCGCTTGGGCCAACGCTTTCCCGACGATTACATCTCGGGCGTTGCGCTGGCCACGCGCACCGAGCTTGATAGCCTGCTCACACCCGCATTCCGCCGCGCCGATCCCTACGCCAGCATCCGCGGACACTTCACGCAAGCCGGCATGGCCAACCCGATGGAGCGCATCCTTGCCGGCGACATGGCCACCTATCTGAGCGACGACATCCTGGTCAAGGTCGACCGCATGACCATGGCGCACTCGCTCGAGGCTCGCGCCCCGCTGCTCGACCACGTGCTGCTCGAATTCGTCGCACGCCTGCCGTTCGGCCTCAAATTGCGTGAGGGACGTGGAAAGTACCTGTTCCGACAGGTGGCCGGGCAACTGCTGCCGGCCAGCGTATTGAACAAATCCAAGCAGGGCTTCGCCATACCCATCGCGCAGTGGTTGCGTCACGAGCTGCGCGAGCGTTTGCAAGATACCCTCGCATCACGCCGGTTCATCGAGCGCGGCATCTTCAATGCCAGCAGCATCCAATGCCTGATACGCGAGCATCTGGCGCAGACACAGGATCACAGCGAAAGGCTCTGGCTGATCCTGACCTACGAAACCTGGGCGCGGCGGTTTGTCGATACACACTTGCCCACGGCGGCTCCAGCCGTACCTGCCGCTGTGGTTGCCTGAACGAGCACGACACATTTCCATGCAAGCCCGAGTCCAATCAGCCGAGCAGAAATCGACTCCGCGGTCATTGACGTATCTCTTGATGCTGACGGTGTTCTACATTCCCAATCAGCGGATGTTTCCGGACTTCTCCCTGACTGGGCTGAATATCACCAACATTCTGTTCGTCGCCATTTTGGTGCTGACGTTGCGGAACAAAAAAAAGGATCGCACACCAGCGCCGCTGAAAAAACAGTTTGTTTTTTATTGTCTTGTCCTGACCTGGGGATTCCTGATTGGGCAGATCTACGACACATCCAGTTTTTTCAGCGATTTTCAGACATTAAAAAACGCAGTTCTCTACATGCTTTTGTTCTTTCTTGCATACCACGCAGTACAAGACACCAAAACCATCAAACTGCTATTTCTGACCATCCTGTTCACCGTGTTCTTCGATACCTATCTCGGATTGCGGCAAGTTCTGGACTACGGTTTTGGCTATAACGAAGCGCGCCGCGTCGCAGCGCCCTTTAGCTGGAATTCGACGGACGCCAACCGCTCAGCGGCTTACTACACCATCTATTTGGTTCCACTCGCCGCCGCTGCCTTGTATTACCGCTCCAGTAGCCTTGTGCGCTGGGCTGCTTTGGCATGCGTGGTATTTACCATTTTCGTGAATTTTTTCACCTTCTCCAGGCAGTCCTATGGCATCATAGCGGTGCTGCTGCTGTTGCTGACCATGCGGCGTAATTTTGTATTAGGTTTGCTGATTGTCATCGCCCTATTCAATTATCATGTTTGGTTACCAGATGCAGTGATTCAGCGAATTGATATGACCGTAAAGACCAAGGATTCGATGCCTGGCGTCGTAGCAGCGCCGCTGAACAAGGAACTCGATACCAGCACCGAATCGCGATTCATTATCTGGAGTGGCGCAGCGCAAATCATTGCTCACAATCCGTGGGGTATCGGACTCAACCACTTCGGTCGCAATATCGGTATCTATGCGCCGGCCTATGCTCATTACGATGCGCACAATTATTTCGTGCTCACCACAACGGAAAACGGTTTCTTGGCGCCGGTTGCGCTGCTTTTGCTATTGCTCGGACTTTTCCGTATTGGGCGAAGCGTAGAAAAACTCAATGGCGGAGCGGATGCCAAAGTCTACGGCACGGCGCTCTGGTTGGGAGTCTTGGCCGTGATCATGGTCAATATCTACGGCAGTCGGTTCGTCGATGGCAATTTGATGTCGAATTTCTGGATTCTTGCCGGGTTGGTAGCCCGATACCACGTGATCCAGATGCGAGCCATAGCAGATTCACAAATCGCAACTGTGCAGGTTTATCAAAGCGCTCCTCGACAGAATGGTACCCAGCACAGAGGACCGCGAGCGCGGCGACTGCAAGATGGGCTGCCAGTACAAGTATGAGTATTCATGGAATACCTCATGTGGTGAGCGCCATAAATGACTCCTATGCGCCAAGAAAATTTCCATCTGCATACGAGCGTCGATCAGACGCATATGGCTAAGTGGTAAAAAAGCTGCACTCAAAAGACAGCAGGACACCTAGCTGAGGCTCGCAAAAATTAGTTCGTCTGAATAACATGAAACCATACAGTAATAGAAAAGAGAAAAATACACCTAAAGTAGATATTTTTGTTCAATCCAACGCAGGACACCTGCAGCAGCTTTACACCGGTTTTGCCGCTTTGCATGCCGCTGGCAAAATAAAACTCATACAACACCTTAAAAAAAAACCCGCAATGAACAGCTCAGTTGAGCCACATTTGCGTGACGCTCGCCTTGCTCATTGCTCAGCCATTATAGATGAAAAGTATCATATTTATTATGATATGCACGATAGCTGGGAAGTCGACGAAGAAGCTTTAAATAATAACGATTTATATTTCAAAAGAAGTTTTCATCCTGAAAAATTTTCGAAAGCTATCACCAATCTATCGAAGATTCGCGCATATGGCCTTAATTATGAGGTTACGTCCAATCCTCCGGATTTATTTGCCCTGCAACGATCATTGCTTGCTAGAAATGCGCGAGAGTTTCTCACAGGAATGGGTTGGGCGACGGGATTAGCCAACCTTTGGCAGTTCATTCCAAGTCTTCCAAGAATGGAGGCACCTCCGCCTGAAGATGCGCCACCTACGGTCTTGTTCATGGCGAGAACTTGGGATCCAAATCAGAGTTCCGCACATCTCGACCTCAAAAGAAAAGTTGATCGAGATGCCATCAACCTGATGCGTGCGGAGTGCATCAGAGCATTACGCGCTGCTTTCGGAGAAAAATTCGTCGGTGGCTTCGCGTCGACTGAGTTTGCCCGGAAGGCTTACCCCGACTTGATCTTGAACAACGACTCGTATGCCAAGCGAAATTACATTGAAATTCTTCGCGCCAACACTATTGGCGTGACTACTGCGGGGCTACATGGATCGATCGGATGGAAAATGGCAGAATATGTAGCCTTTTCTCGAGCGATCGTGACTGAAGAGCTCCACACTACACTCCCAGGAAGTTTCGCGGAGGGGTCGAACTATCTGTCATTTCGAACGCCTAGTGAGTGTGTCGAGCAGGTCAGATACCTTCTAAGCAACGATTTGCTTCGCAAGCGAATGATGCAGAGCAACCGCGACTATTACCTCAACTATCTTCATCCGAAATGTATAGTGGCACGGACCATCCAAGAGGCCGTCGACTCGCAGTTGCTTAAGTTGTAAACTAAAAATTTGGCGATGCGTTGTGAGATAATTACGAACAAGCCTCGTCAAAGCCAGCTTTTTCTTGTCGTTTATTTGTAATGGCAAATTCTTTGGATCAATATGCTGATGTAATCAA
>JAKBDW010000198.1:0-7663 GCA_021834245.1 Pseudomonadota bacterium | reverse complement strand
TGGCAGCCGATCCCGGAAGAGGTAGACCAGGATGCCCGCGACTAGAGCGCAAAGCCCGACTTCGGCCAGGACGTAGAGCAGTCCGAAAATGGTGTTGATGATGTTAAGCATGGGAAGCCTCGTTAAATTTTGCTGCGGACAAAATCGATTGTTGCGTCAACGTCGCCATCATTGTTGCAAAAAACCTCGTACGCGGCATTGCCGAGCAACACGGCGTCGGTTATGTGCCGCTCGGTGCAGCAGGGGTGCTCGGCGTGGATAACGTCAATCACCAGATTAAAACCATCGATAGCCTGCTCTAGATCGTCCCATCCTCCGATGCTGGCACAATCTGCGTAGGGGACAGCTTTTACTAGGTCGTCACGGGTATACATGCATTCGTCCATTTTTAATCTCCTGTCTGGTTGTTGGCGGCGCGTGGTGGCCTAATTGTGGATAAAGAGCAATTCACAGCCATTTTATTTACTCCTGTATCTATGGGTTGAGGGATGGTTAAAGCGTATCGGCGGCGTCAGCAATCAATTCCGCCGTAGCGAGAAGGCGAGCGGCTCTACCTTGCATTTCCTTTGCTGTCTCGATCAATGAGGATTTAGGCGATTTGCCAGCAGATAGCAGAACGTCCAATTTGCGCCCATCTTTTTCAATGGTGCAATAAGCCGACGCGCCGATACGGAATTTAAGGGAAATTGTCTTTTTGCTAATCACTGTAACGTCAGCCATTTTATTTACTCCTGTATCTATGGGGTTGATGGCTGGCCAGCACCGCGCCGGCCATGACTGCATTATCGTCCCCGTATTGGATAATCCAATGGTATTTTAGTACTAGACACATGAAAGTGAGTGTTTGCGATCGATGAAAAGCTGTGCTAGCGTGTAGATCAGCGTGTAGGCGCAGGGACGGTCGGCGATGAGTCGGCCAACGCACGCAGCGATGTCCCCCAGGCCAGATGCCGCAGCAAGCCAGCGGGCCGGCTGCAATTGGATGCGCCACGCTACCGACCCTCTGGGAAAGGGGGGAGGGGGGGGAATGGGCAAAATAAACAGTTCAGCCACGCCAGCGCAGCGCTGCAGTCTATGGTTTTGTTCCACCCACCGTTCAGCACCAGCAGGCCGTTCTAGACCATCCCACGCATCAGCCACCGACCCGCTCGGCAATCCCATCACGTCATGATGGCAATCATCGCAAATGCAATGCAAGGGACCCGCAACACTGTGTGAGCACTAACTAACGTGTATGGATTACACCTCACTTTTCATGTACATTTAACAATCGTTTAAGCCTGTTGGCTCAGATTGAGCGCAGATCTGGCGATTGACGGGTGATCACGCGACTTATCCACACCGCATCGATACGCACCACAAGCATCGACGCGGCTTCCCGGTCAATTGCTCAATCGTTGTGCAATTTAACATAATGATAGTTATGCGTAGTTAGTGAGCACTAACATGGCACCAGCGCGATCAGCGGCCCAAATCGCATTGGGCCAAGCGCGTGAAAAACTGAGACCCTCCCGGCCCGTGTTGGTACAATTTTTTCCTACCCAAAAATTTTTGGTGCATACTAACGTTTTTGCACACGGGGCGTGAGATGAAGAAGTGCAGGATTTGCGGGCGCGTGGAGGGCGAGACGGAGTTTCATCCGAAGCGTAGGCACAAGTGTCTGGCGTGTTACAAGACGGCGGACATGGGGGAATATCAGCGAGCGTGGCGCGCTGCCCATCCGGAGGCCTGTCGCGCATATGAAGCGAATCGGGCGCGAATGCGTAAGCCGCCGTCTCCGGAAGCGGTGAGACGGCAGTACGAACGCAAGATGAAGAAACGGTATGGGGAGCAGTATGAAGTTGGGGCGCCTGGTAATCACCTGCTCCATCGACTTGGAACGTTATTGTCGGAAAATGAAAAACGCCAGCGGCGTAACGCTAGGACGGCGTTGAGGCGTGCGGTACGGCGCGGGAAGATCGCACGGCTTCCTTGCTTCGTTTGTGGCAAACCGGATGCGGTGGCCCACCACCCGACGTATGCACATGCTTTTGCCGTAACGTGGCTTTGCACTGAGCATCATCGGGAGGTTCATGCCATGGTTCCGGTTTCCGTTAGAATGCGTCAATGATTCCAGCCAAGTTCACGGAGTTTTGTTCGCTGTTGCGCATTGATGCGAAAGAGCGGGGCATTGTGCCGCTGAAGCTGTTGGGGACGCAGCGGTATTTTGCTGAGCGTGTGTTTGATGGGTTGTCTCGGGGGATACACACGTTTGTGGTGTTGAAGGGGCGTCAGCTTGGGATCTCGACGATTGAGTTGGCGGTGGTGTTGTACTGGATTTATTCGCATCCTGGTTTGCAGGGGGCGTTGGTGACGGACACGTCGGACAATGCTGCGATGTTCCGGTCGATACTGACGAAGTACATCGAGAGTTTGCCCAGGCGGGCGCGGATCACGCAGACGGAGCATAACCGGACGCAGTTGGTATTGCGGAATAGGTCTCGGCTGTCGTACATCGTGGCGGGGACGAAGCAGAACTCGGCGTTTGGGGTGGGCAAGGCGTTGAATTTCGCCCACTGCACGGAGGTTTCTCGGTGGGGGTCTGAGGCGGGATTGGCGGACTTCATGAGTTCGCTGGCGCACCAGAACCCGGATAGGTTGTACGTTTACGAGTCCACGGCTCGGGGTTACAACATGTTCTACGAGATGTGCATGGCGGCGCAGAAGTCTCCCTCGCAGGAGTTCATTTTCGTGGGGTGGTGGCTGTCGGAGATGAACCGCATTGCGCGGGATACGCGGCAGTACCGGGATTACTGGGACGGCGCGCCCACGTCTGACGAAATGCAGTGGATTGCGGCCGTCAAGGAACGCTATGGGGTGGAGATCGACGATGAGCAGATCGCCTGGTGGCGCTGGAAGTCCACGGAGGAGATTCCTGATCCGCAGTTGATGCTGCAGAACTTCCCGCCGGTGGAGGACGTGGCGTTTCAGGAGTCGGGGCTTAATTTCTTCGATGCGGCCACGTTGTCGGGGCGCATCCGGAGCTTGGTGGTGAATCCGCCGGCTGCGACGTATTACCGCTACCATACGGGGGCGTTTTTCGAGCAGACTCGGCTGGTGGACGCAGAGGCGCGCTGGGCGGAGCTTACCGTCTGGGAAATGCCCGATCCAAAGGGGGTGTATGTGATCGGGGCCGATCCGGCCTATGGGTCGTCGGAGAATGCTGACCGTTTCGTCATCCAGGTGTTCCGCGCCTATGCCGACCGGCTGATCCAGGTGGCGGAATACTGCACGGCGGACGTGTTGCCGCACCAGTATGCGTGGATTTTGTGCCATCTGGGCGGCTGGTACGAGAACTGCCAGCTCAATCTTGAATTGACGGGGCCGGGCACCCAGGTGTACAACGAGATACAGAATTTGCGTCATTTGGCGCGCTCGCCTTCGGACGGCAAACAGGCGGAGGTTTACGATATTGCCTCGAACGTGCGGGATTTTTTCTATCGGCGCAAGGATTCCCTGACGCGAAGCGTGATACCGCAATGGCAGACGAACAGCTCCAACAAGGGCCTCATCATGTACATGACCCGCGATTATCTCGAGCGTGGGCTCCTGGAAGTGAGGAGCGAGGAATGCTTGCGCGAATGCTTGTCAGTCAGGCAGGATGGCAGCGTGATCGAGGCGCCCGGGCGGCGCAAGGACGACCGCGTGATGGCGATGGCGCTGGCCGTGGTGGCGTGGAACGATTGGGTCATGAAGGACATGGCGCTGGCCGGCAGAACCTACCTCAACGAGACGCGCGATGCCGATCCGGCGCTGACGCAGAGCCAGGAAATGTTTACCCGCTTCCTGCATTTGCGCGGACTCGCCTAGACCTTCAGGACGTGGTGGCGGAAATGGCGCGGCCGGTCTACGAACAAACCCCCACCGAATTGCGCCGGCTCCAATGGCAATTGGGCAACCGCCTGGGCGACTTGCTGCGAGCCAGACGCGGAAATAAAGCCAAGCCCAGACTGGGCGAATCGAGCCTTACCATGAAGTTCCTGGCCGATTTCACCGATCTTCCCCGGCGCCATCTGCGCATTTGCGCCCGGGGCGGATTCTTCGGCAATTGGGCCGGCACGGGCTATATTCGCTTGTGGAACCTGTTCCGGCTCTACGACGAAGGGCGCCTGTCGATACGGCGCGGCAATCGCAGTACCGATTGGATCATCTTCCACCGGAGCCCACTTCCGTCGCGGACTGACCGCGCAACGTCGGGAATGGGCATTTTCCAGCGTACCCTGGAATTCATGGAAACCCGCAAGCCCAAGAAACTGCGCGGCGAAGGATTGACACCCTGGACACGCCCGTCGAATGCCTGGAGACCGATTTCGGAAGACAATTGATGAGCGTCATCAAGGAATGGAACTGCCCGCGTCACGGCTATTTCGAGGCCACGCACCCCATCTGCAACGGCGCGGGGTGCGATTCCTCGGGAGTTGAGCGTACTTTCGTCACGCCGCCCGGCTATCGCAGACCGCGCACCGCAGCGACCGATGCGTCCGCCCGGCAGACCGCGCAGGCTTACGGACTGGCGGACATCAAGACCACGCGAGACGCCCAGCGCATGCCCGCGCCGGATGCCGGCATCAAGTGGGGCGATGAGGCAATGGCTATGGTGGGAGGGCAGAAACCGTTCCTGCAGGCTGCCGGCCCGAAAACCGGCGTATTCCAGACCATCAAGGACAACTGCGTGATGCCACCCACCCAATTCACCACGTCCGCCACGGATGCGGCCGACCGCGCCAAAGTGAGCAAAGCGTGACGCCATGCTGATTCCACTCGATCCGGCCAACCGCGCCGCTTTCTTCCGCCAGACGCTGAACCGCTGCCTGGTTTCCCTGGAATCGCGCGCCAGCCAAGCGGCCACGCTGCGCAATTACTACCTGTTCGGCACCGAGGACAGCTCTGGAGCGTCCTACAATCGCATCCAGCCCACTGTCGATCTGCTGCAATCGTTCATCTTCAACCGCGAATCCGCCAAGTTCAGTGTCGAAACGGGCCAGACCGCGCCAATCGCCGACCGCGCCAAAATTCCTGCCATCAACTCAGAATTGAACGAGGAATGGCGCGACGCCGCCACCGGTTCGGAATGCGACCAGGCCGTGCGCTGGGCGCTCGTGTATGGATGCGGCCTCATCAAGTCCTTGCGCACCGCCAACGGTTTCCAGTCGTACTACGTGCCGCCTTACCAGTTCGGCGTCTACCGCGAGGATCTTGCCCTGCTTGATCGCCAGGAGGCCGTCGTCCACGCCTACCGCATCACAATGTCCCAACTGGAAGCGCAACTGTCCGCGCACCCGGAGCGGGAGCGCCTGCTGGCGTCCCTTGCCTCGAACGGCACCGGGGAAAATCGCGCCGAGCCGTCCGGCATTCAGCGCATCCTGGCGGCCAGCGCCATCAGCACGCAAAACGCCACCCAGGCTTCCGTAACCGGCAGCACCGCCCAGGAATACGACTACGCGCCGCAAGTCGATGTCCCCATGGTGGACATGCACGAACTCTGGGTCTGGGATGATTTGATCGCCGATTGGCGCACCGTCACGCTGGCCAACAAGGAAATCATCGTCTACGACCGCCCCAACATCGGAGGCGTGCCCGGCGCGCTGCCGTTCCAGGCGTTTGTGCCCTTCCCGCTGGAAGATTACTTCTGGGGGCGCAGCTTCGTCGCCACCCTGGCGCGCTTACAGGACTGGATCACCCAGCGCATGGGCGAAATCCAGGACTTGCTCGCCCGCCAACTCGACCCGCCCGTGGTGTTGCCGGGCTGGTCAGGCGCGGTGGGCGAGAAACTCTCCAGTCTGTACAAGCCGAGGGGCTACATCGCCGACCCCAACCCGGCCGTCGGCAAGCCGGAATTCCTCACGCCGCAGATTCCGCAGGACGCCCTGGCGCTCATCGTCGCCATGGAACGCATGTTTGACGAAATGGCCGGCCTGTCTCACGTGCTCAAGGGCGGCGGCGACCCCGGCGTGCGCTCTGAAGGTCATGCCGATCTGCTCTCGCGCCTGTCCAGTTCGCGCCCCAAGCAACTGTCGCTTGCCATCGAGGCCAGTCTGGAACTGGTCATGCACTACCTGTTCCGCCTCATGAAGGTTTATTCGGATACCCGCTACACCGACGAGAACGGCGGCGAGTTCGTACTGGGCCAGTTCACCACGGACTTTGCCGTGCGGGTGGATGCGCATTCCTCCAGCCCAATCTTCATCGAAGACAGAAAAGTGGACGCGATGGCACTGTTCAGGGTCAAGGCCATCGACCGGGCGAGCCTCATCGAGTTCTTCGATCCGCCCAACAAGCAGATGCTGCTGGAGAACCTCAAGAAGGAAGAGGCCAAGGAAAAAGCCGCCGGCCAGGTGCAACTGGCACTCCACGAAATCGACGCCGTGGCCAAGTCCAAAGACCCGAACATCGTCATCGGCCTGTTCCAGAAACTCAAGGCGATGTTGCAGCCGAAACAATAGATAGTCGGCTAATAATCACATGAGTGATAATCAACTTAGTGACGGTGTTGACATTGACAAAATTTCTGGTAGGTTGAGAATTGTTGTACGTGTTCAACCCAACGGATGGAGGTCTGCCATGGCTCGCGGCAAGCGTAAGCACAAGCGTTGACACCAGTCCGCACCGGGCGGACGTCAACACTCCAACCCCGCAAACCGCTCGACTTGCGGGGGGCTTCTGAAAGCTGAGTGAGTAGTACCTAACGCCGTGAGGCGCTGGAGATGTCAACGATGCCGGATGGTATGCCCATCCCAGGCGCTCCCGCCGGAGCGCCACCGATGCCTGATGCTGGGAATCCCGCCATGGGAGCGCCCGCATCGCCCATGGTTTCGCCCATGCCCAAGGAAGGCCAGAAGGCCGTCGCCCTGGCGCTGGTTCACAAAGCTACTCAGATTCTCGATCTGGCGCTCGCCATCCTCGGATCGTCTTCGCATGAAGGCAGCGATGTCCGGCGCGCGCTCGACAGTCTCGCCAAGGTCGCCAAAGTGGATGTGGCCAGCATTTCCACGCCCGCCAACGACGGCCTGCTCAAGATGATGATGGCGCGCCAACAGCAACAAGGCGCTTCACCCATGCCCCCCGGCGCGCCTGCCGGTGCCCCACCCATGTAAGGACTCCCCATGGCCAAGAAATCCTTTGCCCCCTCGAAAAGCAATTTCCGCAAGCCCGGCGACACGGCCCAGAAAAACGGGCCGTTCGTCAATGCGCCCACCTACCCGGCCTATGGCGGCCTGACCGGTGCCGCTGCGGTCGGCCCCATGGGCAAGTTCAACAAAGTCCAGAAACGGCCCAAGTAAGGAGCGACGATGCCTATCCCAGCCAATATCGAAGGCATGTCCGTAGACCAGCTCCAAGCGCTGGCCGTCACCATCGACGCCCTCGGCAAGAACAAGGACGCCCGCAAGCTCCTGCAGAAGTCCCTCAAGACCGCATTCCCGGACGCGCCGTTGCCAGAATATGACAACGAAGCGCTCCTGGAGGCGCGCGACGCCGAGTTGCGCAAGCAGATGCAAGGACAGGCCGATGAAATCAAGCGCCTGAAGATGGAACGCGACCTGGGCGACGCCCGCAGCCGCGCCAAAGCCAAGTACAAACTCAGCGACGCCGAAATTGCCGACGTGGAAAAGCTCATGACCGAGCA
>JAKBDW010000031.1:0-7664 GCA_021834245.1 Pseudomonadota bacterium | reverse complement strand
TCGAGAAATCATCGCCCAGCGCCTTTGTCGGCACCGGCCTTGCGTCATGGTTGAAGCACCACCAGATCGATGTGCTGACGATCGTGGGCTACATGACCCACAACTGCGACGACTCCACCATCAAACAGGCCACCCAGGAAGGGTTTGCGGTGGAGTTTCTGGCCGATGCCGCCGGCGCACTGTCTTACGAGAACCGTGCAGGCAAGGCGAGCGCCGAGGAGCTCCATCGGGTGTTTTCGGTGGTCCTGCAATCGCGGTTTGCGGCCGTCACAAGCACCGAGGAGTGGATTGCCGCGCTAACGACCGGCACCGCGTTGCCGTGCGACACGATCTACTCTTCCCACCTGCGTTCCAGAAAACAGGCTCAGTCGAGAACGGCCATCGCTTCACTCCAACCGCGCCCGATGCTTCGCCACCTCAGGGCCGCTGATGCGGCGTGCATCGCACGCTGGCCCGTCTATCCGGATGAATTCGCGGAGCTCGACTACGCGGTGCGGCAGAACGGCTGGCTCCAGGAGTTCCAGGACCAACCCGGTGCGCACTGTTTCGTCGCGGAGGAATCGGGCGAGCCGGTTGCGTTTTCAATCCTGGCACAGACCGGGGAAGCGGAGGCCGAGTTCCGCATTGCGCTGCGGGCCGACAAGATCGGTTCGGGGCTTGGGATGCTGCTTGCTTCTGAAACCCTGGCTGGGGGCTTTGGCGAGTTGGGCCTATTGCGGATCCACCTCGTAGTACGCAAGAACAATTATCGGGCGATCCGACTATACGAACGGCTCGGCTTTCTGAGACGGGGAGAATGCTGCAAGACGTTCAATGGCAAGCCGGTGCAGTTTCTGGTTTTGGACCTTCAGAAAGATCATTGATCGATTGATCGGGTAGCCAGGTGAGATGCTGCCTGATGCCTGCCAGTCGCCACAGGGAGCTTTGGGTCAACCCCCGCCGGATGCAGGAGCTGCAGAGCTGGTTGCCAACCCACCTCGCAATATCGCCTGCCGCCCGTGTCGAAGGGGTCCGTGCCGTACCGATGAAAAGTAGATTACCGGGTGATGCGGTGGTGAATACGCTTTCTGCCAATGGGGCATCGCGTCTCATGTGCTGCGCTTTATCAGCCAGAACACCGAATCGAGTACACTTTAGCCCTCGCGGCAGACGCCAGCTGGCCACCTTCTCAACGAGATTTGTACACCATGCAGATGCAAAACCTGGGCATCCCTATACCGGATTGGAGTCCGCCCGCTGCCCCCTCACACCAGATCCGCCATGGCCAGCGATGCCGACTCGGGCCCTGGACCCGCACCGTCATGCTGCGGAACTGTTCGATGCCTATGCCCAGGACCCCAGTGGACAAGGCTGGACCTATCCGCCGTATGGTCCGTTCGCGGACGCCGCAGACTACGCGTCATAAGATGGACGAGATATGCCGCCGAAGCGACCCGCTGCTGTTTGCCACTGTCGACGCCGCAACCGGCCAAGCGATCGGCGTCGCCGGGTATCTGAGGATCACTCCGGCGGCGGGCACCATCGAGATCGGCCATCTGCATTTCTCGCCGCGGTTGCAGCGCACGGCGATGGCCACCGAGGCCGTGTTCCTGCTCATGTGCGAGGCTGTCGCCTTGGGCTATCGCCGCCTGGAGTGAAAGTGCGACGCGCTCAACCAACCATCGCGGTGCGCAGCGCAGTGCGGAGCCGACTCCCGCAAAAAGTCCCGCACTGGTATTGTTGAAACAAAAGGCGGATAAGGCTATCACCCTAGCTGCTTGAGTTTACTTTAGGAAATGGCGCGCCCGGAGAGATTCGAACTCCCGACCGCATGGTTCGTAGACTGAGCCGTCAATTTTCAATCTTAACCATAACAGTCACTTGCGACGCTTGCCGGCTCCTTGTGACCGACGAAAAACGCTGATTTTCTGTTCTGACGAAAGCTGCTTTGGCGCAAATTTGGCACACGTATCGCGGACATCACGACACATCCGAATGAACCGTGGATGATATCGTTGGCACCTCACCGACGCGGTGGAGGGATTCCTTCGCGACACCAAGTACTCCGCGACCTTCGGCCGCGCCCACCTGGTTGTGGATGCGGCTGGTAACAACATCCTACCAATCTCGGTGGCCAGCCTTCTCCTGCATTTTCCATTCATTACATCACACTGGCTACGCCTCTGCGGCTAAACTAAGCGCCATTCAACTCTCGGATACGTATTCTTTAGCTACTGCAAAAATGTTGACATGTCCACAATCATAGGGATAAATAGAAATCTAATAGAACAACAGCAGAGTCCGGTTGAATGGAGAATGTACATTTTTTGCTTTCAACTTTATGCTTCCTAAGGATGCGGGCTCCAGACGCAAGTTGAAATCGGCGACACCTTGATTCGCTCGAAATACCCTATATCCAAAGGCATTGAGTGAATTACGCAAAAAATCAACCGGACACTACTGATAGATCAAACTGATAGTACAAATGGATTTAATAAGACCGCTCGCAAGGATAGCCGAATGAAACACATCTATAAAATATTAAACGCGCTGCTTATTCCACTAGATTGGATATTGAGCCGATCTATGCGGAGTTCGCTCACATCCACATGGAGCGAATGATGGAGGAGCCCTTGTCTCGTAAAATTCAACTTTACCAAGAATCGTAGGCAAATATGGCGGCCCCATACTTCATCTTTATCGTGACCGGAACGGGCACGAAAAATGAGGATGGTTCTGATCTTTTCACACCGATGGCGCCCCGCCGCGTAAATGAATTACTCGAGATCTTCAATAAGGACCGCAATAGCGCGACTCCCGCGATTCCGATTGCTTCGCGGCCGGCCACGGTCATTTTTGTTTGGTTCAGCTGCCAGGAGACTCCGCCCGTAGTGCGCTATTCATCAGTAAGCGTCGTCGACGGCACTATTGAGCCGAACCGTTATAGCGATTCGGCTAAACATTATAACGACCATTGGACAACACTCGCGCCGACAACATCGCCAATCAACTGCCGTGACAATACCACTGCCGACCCAACGACTCTGCCTTTCGTCTGGTCGCAACCCATCACTATCGTTTCCGCCAATCCCGCCCATCCCGCCAGAGCGACAGCATTTTCAATTGTCAACGTCTATCAGTCAGTGGCTTGGGCTCCCGCCAATTCAGTACTGTCTGTTGAGTTTTTTACTCACGGATTTTTTGAGGGACCCGTGCTCAATGACACATCTGACGGAAGCCACTCTCGGACACTGAGGGATTCTACCGACACGGACGGTCGCGGGGCCAAGGACTTCCAGCTGACAACCGACTCTTCCGGCGTTTCGATCGGCACCATGGGCATTGATTCCAGCACCAATTGGCTCGGCGATTTCATTTCGGGATTCGTCTCGGGAGGAGCTCTTCGCGTGTACGGCTGCAATATACAGGACAAGGGGACAGACTCGACCGGAACTACTCGCGTCGTAAAATCAACGACGCTGCAAGTGCTCGACGGAAGCTATTGGCGAAAAATCCAAATCATGCCGGACGCCAGCGGTATCGCGCTGCGCAAGGGTGTCGACCCTGGTTCAGCGATTACATGGAACGTCGCCGATCAATACCGTGTTGAAAATAAAGACATTCAGACGCAAATGGCGCCGCTTTATCCTGGTTTGCCGCCCAGAATCCCAGATTACTATCCGACGAAAAATTTCGCAGACTGGCAGGACATTCATTATTCCGTCGATTCACAGTTCTTCGTCAGTAGCGACAAAGGTGCAAATACCCTCTCGAAAACCTTTAACCAGATCAAAGGCTTCGTCGCGAGACAGACCGAAAAGACCTATATGTACCTTGCAGCATCAGCGTTCAACAACTCGTCGATCAATCCTAAGCCCGTCACAATCAGTGTCTTCGGGCCGGCGTCTGGAACATGCGGTGGCATTGAATCCAAGAAAATCACGATGCGGTTGATGCACTGCGAACCTTCGTGGATCGCAACCACGATTTACCCGCTGTTCTTCCAAGCAAAGTACATCGACCCAACCCAAAGCAAGAAACGCTATTACACGCTCTTCGATTCGGCCGTCGTCGACAAAATCAAGGCCGCGGATTCATTGTGACTTCCTGATGCCATCGACATGAACAACTCACCCGGCACCCTCGAGTTGTGCGCATTGGAACTCTCCTACGCACTCAGTTCAGTCAAAGGGCTGCTTGCGGTCGACAACATTACCAAATTGCTCGGTGAACTGGGGCTGAGCACACCGCCGGATTTAACCGGAGACACCATCTTTATTGGCAATGTGACAACCGCGGTCGAAGCGGTCGCCTCCTTGTCCACACCCGTCCAGGCTGTAATTTCTGCCATCGACGCCGACGATATAACTGGGCTCGCCTCGGCCACGGTCAACCTCATTTCCGCCATCTAAGCGGTGTTTACGGCGCTCCAAACAGTAGCCAACGACTTGACGCGAGCGGGAAATGCGTTGAGTACTCCTGTGGATTTGAGCGCGTTTGCAGCAACTTTCGTCGAGGCGCTTGCCAAGGCCACATTTGCGCAATATCTGCTTTCGTATCGTCCCAGACTCGCGCAAACTCTCAAAATCGTCGGTCTGCTTTCGGTCAGTCCGGCGCCAATCACGCTGGGCGGCAACACGGTCACGGTCGCGCAATCAACGTTTTCTCCTGAGAACATCTCGAAATTTCTCTCGAATCCGGTCGGGGTGATCGAACAGCGGTTCGGCTGGGGAGATCCAAGTTTTGATGGCGTTGAATTGTTTCGGGCCCTGAAAGGGCTTTTCGGGCTCCTCAGCGCGGCGGTTGAGTCGATGGATACTTCGCCGCCCGACTTTGTCAACAACGACGACGACGACACTTTTGACGCACAGATCGCCGAGGTCAACACCGCCGCCGATTTAGCGTTGCCGGCATTGCTCGACTTCTTTGCCGTCCGCTTTATGCCAACGACGGGAGTAGCACCTCCCGGCATTGAGGCGTCTTTGTATGTCGATGTGACCGAGGGATTCACGTTCCTACTTGCTCAGTTGAGTGATGCGTGGTCACTGAACTTGTCGGTCAGCGGCGGGCTGCAGGCCGGTGCATCAGTTCAAATTTTGCCGCCGGCGACGTTGATCGTGAATCCACCATCGGGTACGGCGAGCGGATCGATCAGCCTGGCGCTCACCGGACAGTCGCCGGATCCGACGACGCCCCTGGTTCTCTTTGGCGCGACCAGCAGCAGCGTCGTACAAGCGGCACAAGTGGTCGTCAGCACATCGGCGGGATTCAGCTGGGACGCGGTCAAAAATCAAGCCACCGGCGAAGTCGGCTTCGAGGCGAAAGTTTCCCAGGGCGAGATCGTCATCGATATTTCCGATGCTGACGGTTTCCTTCAGACACTTTTGCCAGCCGATGGGCTTACCATGAACGTGGACTTCGATCTCACCTGGGATTCGAAGCATGGATTCCAGTTCAAGGGCGGTGCTGGGCTTGAAGTTTCAATTCCATTGCACTTGTCGCTTGGGCCGATCGAAATTGATTCGATTGGCGTGGGCATCACTGCGGCCACCTCGGGATTGAAAATTCCGCTCACCGTCACGGGAACTGGCGCGCTTGGACCGATTTCGGCCGAAGTCGATGGAATCGGATTTTCGCTCGATGTTCAGTTTGGCAGTGGCAATTTGGGGATCGTCAATTTGGAGGTGGGCTTCGTCCCACCCACCGGCCTCGGCCTGTCAATCGACGCAGAAGCCGTCAGCGGCGGCGGCTTCGTGGATTTCGATCCAGCGCAGTTTCAATACGCCGGCGGACTGGAACTCACGATCGAGATGCTGCAGTTGAAGGCCTTCGGCTTGCTCAATACGCAGCCTGAAGTCTCTTTCGTCATCATCATCTCCGCAGATTTCCCCCCCATCACTCTCGGATTCGGCTTCTTCTTGTCGGGCGTGGGTGGTTTGCTCGGCATAAATCGGTCGATGGCAATCGACCCGCTGCGCGCGGCATTTCGCGCTCACACAATCGATGACATCGTCTTCCTGCAAGGGGATCTTGCCAGTCAGGCGCCGACGTTAGTCAAGGGAATAGCGGCAATCTTTCCGCCGCTGGAGTCGCATTTCGTGATTGGACCATTTATTACGATCACTTGGGGCGACCCCGCGCTCCTGACCGCGGAACTTGGCATCATTATCTCGCTGCCCGATCCGGTCACATTGGCCATCTTGGGCTCAATTATCGTAGGAGTTCCTGATCCCGACACGCCGCTCATTCTTCTGAATCTGGATGTTCTGGGAACGTGGGATTGCGACGCTAAGAAAATCGAGATCGACGCGTCGCTTTACAACTCCTACATCGCCGCCTTCACGATTCAGGGCGATTCCGCGTTTCTGCTTAATTATGGTGAGAGCCCGAGCTTTGCTTTATCCGTCGGCGGTCTGAATCCCCAGTTTCAGCCGCCTCCAGGATTTCCGACCTTGGCGGCCATGGCCATCAATCTCGGCAACGGCGGCAATCCAGGTATTGGCGTTCTGGGTTATTTCGCAGTCACTTCCAACTCGGTACAGCATGGTGCCAAGGCGCACCTGACTGCCATGGCCTCGGGGTTTGGCGTCGATGGGCATTTAGGCTACGACATTCTGATCGTGTTCAACCCGTTTGGGTTCCTCATCGATTTGAGCGCTGAGCTCGACATCCTTGCCGGTGGCTCGATACTGATGAGCATTCACCTAGACGGGTTGCTCTCGGGTCCGTCGCCGTGGCACATCCATGGCGATGCGAGCTTTTCAATATTGTTCTTCAGCGTGTCGGTCAGCATCGACGCGACCTTTGGACAGAGCGCCACCTCACAGAATCCGCCGTCCGTCTCGACGTTCACACCCTTTCAAACCGCACTGCAGGACTACCACAATTGGTCCGCGACGCTGCCGCCGGACGCGGGACGCGTGGCCACGTTGGTTGCGCTGCCGACATCCGATCCCTGTGTCGTCGTGCATCCGCTCGGGTCCATTGCGTTTCATCAAACCGTGGTGCCGCTCAACCTGCAGATATCCAAGTTTGGCAACGCGGTCCCTTCGGATGCAACCTTGTTCAAAGTAACGGGCGTCTCGTTGAACGGCACGACCACGGCCTTGAGTTCGGCCAATACTGTGACGGACGAATTCGCTGACGGACAGTTCATCGCGATGTCGGACCAGGACAAGGTCTCGAAGCCCTCCTACACGCTGCACGATTCAGGCGCGATGTTCTCCGCGGGGTCCATTCTGGCGCCCTTCAGTATCGAGACCGATGTCGTGTATCAAACCTTCGTGGAGGACGATCCCACGGCCGGTCCCGTGCAGGGATCCGACTATCAACCGCTTCAATCCACCGCATTGGCACTCAGCGCGACGGGACCTTCCGCGAATTCGCCGCGCCGTCAAGCCACGGCGCAGCGCTACATCGCGCCTGGTCTGATAAGCGCGGTGGGCGTCAACGCGGAGTTGTATCTCATCGTATCGGCGCTAAACCAAACTCAGCGCGCCGACATCGTGGCGACCGCGGGCAGTTACTACGAGGTGCAGGCCGCTTTGCGGCAATATCTCAGCGCGCATCCGAGTGAAACTCAAACTCTCCAAATAATCGCCGCTTACGAGCTGGCGCAGGCGGCGTAATGTCGACCCCGGCACCATTGGCCCAATATTTTTACTACCCGGTATTTCGGCGGGGCG
>JAKBDW010000191.1:0-7689 GCA_021834245.1 Pseudomonadota bacterium | reverse complement strand
AGCCAAGTTGCGTCTTGATATGTCGCAATACTACGAAGCCGCACGTGAGCTTGCCCGCCGCCTGACGGAATGGTCCAAGCAGTTGAGTGACGAGGAACGTCGCTTTGTGGTTTGCACTGGGGGTGGCCCTGGCATTATGGAAGCGGCGAACCGGGGAGCCTCAGAAGCCAAGGGCATGAATGTGGGCCTGACGATATCAATCCCTGTTGAAGAATTTGATAATCGCTACGTGACTCGCGAATTGTCGTTTCATTTTCACTACTTTTTCATGCGCAAGTTTTGGTTTGCCTACCTTGCGAAAGCGGTAATCGTTTTTCCTGGCGGCTTCGGTACGCTGGATGAGTTGTTCGAGCTGCTGACGCTGTTGCAGACGCATAAGGTTCGAAAGCGCCTTCCGATTGTGTTGTTTGGAAGCAAGTACTGGAACGAGGTGATCAACTTTGATGCGTTGGTCAAGTACGGCAATATTGATGCTGCGGATCTCGATATCTTCTTCAGTACCGACTCCGTCGAAGAGGCCTACAACTATTTGGTAGATGAATTGTCGAAATACGCACTTAAGGAACCGGGGGCGACGCTTTGATGCCTTCTCTCCAAGCGACCAGGAAAGGCGTACCAACGAAATCGGAAGGAGACGAAAAAAGCCGTGGCAAATGAACTTCCGGAGATTTATGTCAGTACCGACATCGAGGCTGACGGCCCGATACCGGGCCCTTATTCGATGCTAAGTTTTGCATCCGCTGCCTACCTAGCCGACAAGACACTGATATCCACTTTCAGCGCGAATCTCCAGACTCTGGCGGGGGCCGGTATCCATCCCGACACGCAGACCTGGTGGAACCGCTTTCCGGAGGCATGGGCAGCATGTCGCAAAAATCTGCGCGCGGCCGAAGAGGTCATGCCAGAATACTGCACCTGGTTGGAGCAACTACCGGGGCGCGCAGTGTTCGTAGGGTGGCCCGCCACATGGGACTTCATGTGGATATATTGGTACCTCGTTCGATTCGCAAACGCGCGACCCTTCCGCGAAAATGGAATTGACGTTCGGTCCTATGCGATGGGCATGCGCCAGTCTGAGTTCCGCACGACATCGCGCACCTATCTTCCCAAGCGCTGGTTTGACGAGTTACCCCATACTCACGTGGCGCTCGATGATGCTCTGGAGCAGGGCGCGATGTTCTGCAACATGCTTGCCGAAAACAAGAAGCACAGGGAATAGTCGAATCTGGCTCTACCTGGTCTGGGTGCGGCATTGAAGCACCCCAGAGGATTGTGGAAATGTGACCATGACGCAAGACGAACTGCGGCTTATATTTCAGGTTCTGCATTTTGCGGCCGACAAGCATCGTCATCAGCGTCGCAAGGATCTGCACGCATCACCCTATATTAATCATCCGATTGCCGTAGCTGAAACCCTTTCAGCCATTGGTGGGGTGCAGGACACGGTGACTTTGGCCGCGGGAATTTTGCACGACACAATCGAGGACACGGAAACGACCGCGGCAGAACTCGAAGGCCTCTTTGGTAAGGAAATCAGCACTGTCGTCGAAGAAGTCACCGATGACAAGACTCTCTCGGCAGCCGAGCGCAAGCAACTGCAAATCGATCATGCGCATCGCAAGTCCGACAGAGCGAGGCTGGTAAAGCTGGCGGATAAGATTTGCAACGTTCGCGATATCATTGAGCATCCGCCGGCAGGTTGGTCGGTGGAACGTAAACGCATATACGTTGCCTGGGCCAAGGCGGTTATCGACAGGGCGCGCGGAACGAACGCGGCCATGGAGAACTATTTTGATGCGCTTTGCGCACGCGCGAATGCCCACCTGGCCGCCATCGAAACCGAATAGAATGCAACGTACCGTCAATAGGGTTCGGTCTTCGGCAATGGAAGTCGGAGGTGTCGATCGCGTCGCCGCCAGAAATCCGGGTATAATCGGAACCCGGAGGTAGCGGCGATGTTCATGCAAAATCGCAAAACCGAATTACCCAGTCAAAATGAGGCATTACCTGGCCGCAGCCAGCGCATGCCCGTAGCGGCTCGTCATTTCGTCAATGGGAACGCCCTGTCACCCCCCTATCCGGCAGGTCTTGAACTGGCGATGTTCGGGCTCGGTTGCTTCTGGGGTGCGGAACGCAAGTACTGGCTCGTTGCGGGTGTTTATTCCACGGCCGTAGGTTATGCCGGCGGCTATACGCCAAACCCGACCTATCGGGAAGTATGCAGCGGCATGACCGGACACAACGAAGTCGTGCGCGTGGTTTACGACCCGCATACAGTTAGCTACGAATCGCTGTTGAGGCTATTTTGGGAGTCGCATAATCCAACACAGGGAATGCGCCAGGGAAATGACGTCGGTACACAGTACCGCTCCGGGATATATGTGTACGATGCAGTGCAAGAGGCGGCGGCAGTGGCTTCACGTGATGCCTATCAGCACGCGCTTGCTGCAGCAGGCTTTGGTGCCATAACTACGGAAATCCTCGATGCTCCCGAGTTCTATTATGCCGAGGAGTATCATCAGCAATATCTAGCGAAGGAGCCAGGCGGATACTGCGGTCTCGGCGGGACCTCAGTGTGCTATCCGAGTGAGAACTAGGCAAATCCTTGCGGCGCTTCCGGTACGATGCGCTAATGGTGCGCAACGTCGTGCAGAATGTTCAGCTGGATCGCGTGACTACCAGCCTCAACCTAAGCGCTTCTTCCGAACGAAATCCGCGTTATATATAAGACCAGTACTGCGGATTGGCTTGTGAATCGTCCAATCTACAACAACGACCTTGTAATTCTGGCTGCGGCGCGAATCACGCGAAGTGTCGCGGCTGGCATGATAAATGTGGCGTTTCCATACTTTGTACTTACCGAATTTCATTATGGGGCGCTGGTTATTGGCCTGATCTATGTGGCCGCAACGATGGCGACCGCAGTGGTAAGTTTCTTCGTCGGAATTAGCGCCGATATCTGGGGAAAGCGCGGTACCCTCATCACTGCCAGTCTGTTTCTGCCAATCAGTGCGCTCATGGTTTATCTGTCACACGGTCTGTGGCTGATCGTGCCTGCGGCGATGCTTGGCGGCTATTCGGCAACTGGCTCTCTGGCTTGTGGGGGGATCGGTGGTGTGGTGCAGCCGATCCAAAGCGCGGTTCTGGCCGGCTTGGTCAAAGGCCATGAACGGACCCGATATTTTGCGCTTTTCACTTTCGGAGCCGGAGTGACAGCTGCATTCGGCGCTTTATTGACGAAAGTGTTCAATGTACGCGATATCTTTCTCGCAGCCGCAATAATTTCCGCGTTTGGGATACCATTGCTTTGGAAAGTCCGCGTTGATAATGTCAAAGGCAAAATTACCCGCCTCAAGACGGGAAAAATCATAGGCAAGTTCACGTTGACGGGAATGCTGAACGGTTTTGCACAAGGTTTAGTCATTCCCTTTCTCATTCCCTTTTTCGTTTTGTTCTACCATATCCCGAAATCGGAAATGGCGGAATTTGCCTTTGCCAGCGGCCTGCTCGGTTCCTTTGCGCTTCTCGCGGCCCCGGCGCTGGAGAGAAACTTTGGTTTCCTAAACAGCGTCCTGCTTACTAGGGGGGTTGGGCTTGTGCTTTTCGTGCTTTTCCCGATTATTCATTTCCTTCCACTTGCAGTCGCCATCTACATACTCGCGCCGTCACTGAGAGTGGCTGCGCTGCCCATACAGCAGTCTGAGCTGACTAGGCGCGTCGATGAGGATGAGATGGGGCGGGCTCTGGGAATCAATCAAGTGGCACGTCTGGCTGCGTCGTCTGCGGCAAGCGGGATCAGTGGGCACATGCTAGAGAATTCTCTGTTCGAGCTGCCGTTTTTTCTTTACGGACTGGTGATGGCCGCAAATCTTCTGCTGTACGTCAAATTCTTTGGCGTCAAGGCGAACCGAAAATCGGGCGCAAAACCGCAATCCGATGAAAAATAGCCTTTGCCAATTAACAAGAAATCGATGCGGGGGCAGAATCCTACGGCTCAACTAGACATCAGATTTGCATTCCGTTGCCAGGCAAGGTCAAACCGCCGCCGATGCCAGTTAGCGCCCAAGTCAGCAAGAGCAGGGCGGCTAGGCCCAGCAGGGCCAGAACCAGTGCCGCCAGAAGCGCCGATCCGAATCCGCGCACCTCAAAATCTGGCACGAACCAGGAAACCAGCTTGATCATCAATGCATTAATAACCAAGGCAAACGCGCCGAAGGTGAGTACTGTCAATGGAAGCGTGAGCCAGAAAAAGATCGGGCGTATGAAGGCATTGATCAATCCAAGCAACAGTGCGGCAAGCCAAAGGGCGCGTGTCGAACGCGCCTTCACTCCGGAAATTAGGTGTGTTGTCAGCCACAGTCCGAAGGCAGTCGCGACCCAGATCATTAGAAAAATTAAAAGCATTTCTGTTCCCAGAACTTGATCGCTGAAAAGGTTGTGCCGTCATTCTACCCGCTAACGGCAAGGCTGGTACTCTATCACGGAAACGCGCACATCCGATGAGTTGCAGAATTTGGTTTTCGTTTTGGGATACGGTGAAGTAACCGCTACAATTGAGAGAAAATCCCTGTTTCATGATGAGTCCTCTAAACAGCGCTGACCGAAAAGATTTCTGCTCCCCACGGGCACTGTGTTGGTGTGCGTGAATATTCCGCTTGTTGTAATTCTGATCGTTTTCCTGCTGATCGCCATGCGCAGACTAGGGCGTCTGCGATTTGCTATTTGGCAGGTTATGGTTGCTGGCGCTGCCGCGGTGCTGTTGACGGGACAGATAGGTGTTGGCGAGGCCTTCCGTGCTGTCGACCCGGATGTCATGCTGTTTCTTTTTGGAATGTTTGTAGTCGGAGAGACACTGGTAGCCAGTGGTTATCTCTATGTCATGGCGTACCGATTATTCAGTCGCACGGCGTCCGCAGATGCGCTGGTGATCACGGTGCTGTTTGGTGCGGGGCTCGCCTCGGCGCTGTTGATGAACGATACCGTAGCGATCATTGGTACTCCTCTGATGCTGAGACTCGCGCGCGAACACCGTATCAACGCCAAGTTGCTGCTTCTGGCCTTGGCATTCGCTGTCACCATCGGCAGTGTACCGAGCCCGATCGGTAATCCGCAGAACCTGCTGATAGCAATACGCAGTGGCATGGCGTCTCCGTTCTGGTCTTTCATGAGCGTACTGGCCATACCGAGTTTGCTGAACCTTCTGCTTGCGTATGGCGTATTGCGGCTGCTTTTTTGGCGTGCCTTTCACTCCCATGTACTGGTGCATAAACCCGTAGAAGTGAGCGATGCGGCAATGGCGCGACTTGGGCGTCTTTCTTTGCTCGTTGTAATTGCCCTTGTTGCTGTCAAAGCTGGGCTTGCTGCGGCAGGCCGAGGAAGTACGCTACCTCTGAGCTGGATCGCCATTGCCGCCGCGCTGCCACCGCTTTTGTTCAGCCCGAGGCGATGGACCCTGTTACGCGACATTGACTGGAGAACACTCGCGTTTTTTGCCGCTATGTTCGTCCTTACTGACGCCGTGTGGCGGACGGGCTATGTCCAGTTACAGCTTGTTCGCTGGCATGTGGACCTTGTTGCGCCGCACACCGTGATGGGATTAAGTCTGGGTTTAAGTCAGCTCATTTCTAACGTGCCACTCGTCGCTCTTTACTTGCCCCTGCTTTCGCATGCCGGGGCCTCGACGCAGGCTTCGCTGGCGTTGGCAGTCGGCAGTACCATTGCCGGCAATCTGCTGATCCTTGGCGCTGCAAGCAATATCATCATCATCCAAAACGCGGAGAAGCGCGGCGCTACTTTGACGTTTCTTGAATTTGCGCGGGCGGGCATTCCATTGACTATGCTCAACGTGGTGCTTTACTGGCATTTCGTCGCTGGTTAGTTCTATGCCACACCGTGGAATTGGCTGTGAAATGGCAAAGGGAGTATTCGATTAGAAAACCTCGAGTCTACCGGGCGACCAATCGGTCACTCCCGCATGCAGCGCTCGCTGCACCGGACAGTCCGGCTGGTACGAGCCATTTCTCCGGCTCCCCGGGGATGGTTTAACCGCCCGGGATCACGCGGTCGCGCGGGTTGTGTCGTCCTGGCTCGACGTCCATACGTCCGTGCCGACGGCGGCCGCTACCGCATCGCTCACGTGTTCTATCCAGATAATCTTCACTTTCTGGCGCACGCTCTCCGGTATTTCCTCGAGGTCGCGCCGATTGCGTGCTGGCAGCAGCACGGTCGTGATACCGGCGCGGGCGGCGGCGACTACCTTTTCCTTGATGCCCCCGACAGGAAGTACGAGTCCGCGCAGGCTGATTTCCCCAGTCATTGCCGTTGCGCTCTGAACGGTTTTGCCAGTAAAAAGCGAAACCAAAGCAATGAACATCGCCACGCCGGCGCTAGGGCCATCCTTGGGGATGGCGCCGGCAGGGACGTGAATATGCACGTCACTCTTTTCGAACATTTCCGGCGCGAGCCTGAGTTGCTGCGCGCGCGATTTCACCAGACTGACCGCTGCCTGGGCGCTTTCCTTCATGACATCACCGAGTTGTCCGGTAAGGATTAGGCGACCACTTCCCAGTACGCGGCTTGCTTCCACGAACAGTATGTCGCCGCCAACCGGCGTCCAGGCGAGGCCTGTGGCGACACCCGGTATGCTGGTTCGCATTGCTACCTCGCTTTCGAACCTGGGTGCTCCCAGAATGTCCTGCAGGTCACCGACGTCGATATGCACGCTGGATTCTGATCCCTCTGCAATTCGCATGGCGGTGCGGCGGAACACGCGGCCGATTTCGCGCTCAAGGTTGCGTACTCCGGCCTCGCGCGTGAAGTCGCGCACGATGGCGCGCAGGGCATCGTCCGTAATGTCGCACTGCTCCGGCCGCAGGCCGTTGGCCGCCAATTGCCGCCGGACTAGATAGCGGCGGGCAATCTGCGTCTTTTCCTCTTCCGTATATCCAGTCAGCTCTATGATCTCCATGCGGTCACGCAACGGACCGGGGATGGTATCAAGCATGTTTGCGGTGCCGACGAATACCACCTTGCTTAGATCGAACGGAACGGCCAGGTAGTTGTCGCGGAATGTAGAATTCTGCTCCGGATCTAGCACCTCAAGCAATGCCGCCGACGGGTCACCCTGGAAGCCGGCGCCGAGTTTGTCCATTTCGTCCAGCATAAAGACGGGGTTGCGTGTTCCGGCCTTGCGCATGCCCTGAATGATGTTTCCCGGCAGTGCGCCGAGATAAGTCCGCCGGTGCCCACGGATCTCTGCCTCATCGTGCACACCGCCGAGACTTACGCGTACAAATTTCAAACCGAGCGCGCGTGCGATACTCTGGCCAAGTGAGGTCTTGCCGACTCCAGGTGGCCCAACAAAACACAGAATTGGGCTGCGGCCTTGCGGGTTCAGTTTGCGCACTGCCAAATACTCGAGAATGCGCCGTTTTATCTTATCCAGACCGTAGTGATCTTCATCCAGAATGCGACGTGCCTCTGCGATGTCGATCAATTCCTCGTTGACGGTCGACCATGGAAGCTCGATGAGCCAGTCGAGGTAGGTTCGAATCATGGAGTGCTCGCCGGCACCCTCCGGCATGCGCTCAAGACGCGTCAGTTCGCGTCGCGCCTGTTCTTCGACCTCAGGCGGCATTTTGGCTTCAGAAATTGCCTTGGCCAGCTCTTCGATCTCAACGGCCTTGGCAT
>JAKBDW010000160.1:0-7715 GCA_021834245.1 Pseudomonadota bacterium | reverse complement strand
TAGCGGGATCGCTCTTCGAGTTTTTCGTGTACTGGTGAAGCAGCGTATAGGCAAAGGCCAGGAAGGCCCGCTCCACCGAGTCGTGAATGGACGCGCGCTCACGGTTTCCGCGTTCCAACTGGTCACTTAGGGCAACGCCTTCAGCTGACAGGCGCAGCGTATGGGCGAGCGCCAGCACCTTGCGGATCAGTTCGGTCTTATCGGGTCGGAATGCGATGGCGGTCAAGCTGAACCCCCCTCTGTTTCTCAGGTGTGGGGCTTTGAGTCGGGCAGAAAAGGAAGATGGCCTTTTGATAACGAAAAGGACGTAGATAATACAATAAGATAGCGTGGCTGAACAACACCACAGTGGAGCAGGTTACCGGTGTAGTGCCCGGAAAGGGCCAAAAACCCGGGGGCCCAGCGGATAAAAAGCCCGTTCTAGCCCGTCGGCAGGGCAACTACGGACTGTCCAGGACCTCTGGCTTTGGCGTTCCCTAGGGCTTCGTCCACACGTTTCAGCAGGCTTGCGGGCTTGTCGCCCGGCGCATACACCGTCAATACACTGGAAAAGCTTGGCAGGGCCAGTGATTGCCCGCAGTGGCTGATACTGATGTTATGCGCACGCCTTTGAGCCTTCTCCAAAGCGCATGCGGCCCCCTCCCGCTGAGTATTGGGAAAGAGCACAGCAAATTCATCGTTGCCGTAGCGCGCAACCATATCGTAGCTGCGGAACTGCGACATGACTTCGCGGCTGTAGAAATTCAGCACTGCGTCGCCAGCGTCCCGACCGTAGCGGGCATTTATCTCTCCGAGTTGGTCTAAATCGATAAGCGCCAGCGCCAAGGAAAATCCATAGCGACGCGCTCGGCCGACCTCGCTCTCCAGCTGACGCAGAAATGCCGCCCGATTGGGCAAGCCGGTAAGCTCATCCGTCAGGCTGTAGCGTTGTGCCTTGTCTAGGGCATTGACCAGGCGACGTCTGTCATCGTGTATTACATTGAGATAGCGGGTGGTGGCGTGCAGATTTTTGTCGAGCGAGCTCTGGCTTTGAAGCAGATCTCCCAGCCCATCGACCAGAAGTTTCCTCAGGTCGTCGACGTCTCCGCTCGACTGTTTGATGTTCGCTATGCTCGTTCTAAGAATATTGTCAAACTCCCTGCTGCGCGCGAGCGTGTCCGCAACATTGCGCGCCAATTGCACTTGCAGCGCCTCAATGTCATTCGCCTCACCCGTTGCCGTTGAATCGTCCGTGTTAGTCGCATCGATTTGCGCTAGGTCCGCTTCGCCGGGCAGGATTTCGCCGCCGTCAGCGGCCGCCTCCTCCGGTTCAGCCACCTCAGGTGGCGTCGCTTGCGCCTTGATCTCCTGTTGTTGCGTTGGGCCTGCGCTCGCAGCGATATCCTTGCCGGCATCATCCGCGGTTGCTGAAGGCAGGTAGGCAGCCAGGCGTTGTCGCAACACGCGCGCCTTGATCCGTGTTACCGGATCGTTCATCGGCTTGCTAATATAATTGTCGAGCACCCGGCCGAGAAAGGTAATAAAAGCCTGTTCTATTCCCCCGTCCCTTCCTACGTAACGCCGCAGCGCACGATCCATCAAACCGTAGAGGATTTCCCCTTCGGTGGTCCGGCGCAGGCCTTCCAAAAGTTGTTTGACGCTGTCTAGGACGGTGCCGCCAGCGTTCGATTCGTGGGGTTGCACAGACCTACCTCGAATGAAGCAAGTACACTGCTATCTATTGGTTATACGCCCCAAACCCGCCCCGATGTTCCACGGGCTGGCAACATCCGACTGGCGCCCTAATGCGGCGGACGGACGGATCAAGGTGCGAAGCCGAAGCGTGAATTCTTGCAGCTAAATACCGACCACTTGGGACAATTGTCAATCCGCGTCCGCTTGCGCCGGTATACACTCACTGCCGTGTAGACAACGAGGAGATGCACGAAATGAAAGGCCTGAGCAAGACGTTCTTCACCGGGTTGGCGGCAGTCCTGCCCGTGGCGGTTACGCTCTATATTCTGATCTGGTTTGTCTCCTGGGCGGAGTCAATACTTGGTTCGGTGATCAAGCTGGTATTGCCGGTCGGCCTTTATCATGAAGGCATGGGGGTCGTCGCAGGTCTGCTGCTGGTGCTCGCCCTGGGCGTACTCATGAGGGCATTGATCGTGCGCAGCCTGTTCAGTTGGGGCGAGAACCTCTTGAGTCGCATTCCGCTGGTCAAGGCCATCTACGGGTCCGTGCGCGATTTAATGGGTTTCTTCTCAGGCAGCGGAGAACAGGGGTTTAGTCACGTCGTGCTGGTCCGGCTGGGTGATGCCAACGTCAGCGCCTTGGGCTTCGTCACGCGCCAGGATTTCGCAGGCTTTCCGCACGGGATGGCCGGCGACGATACAGTTGCCGTCTATATCCCGCTAAGTTATCAGCTCGGAGGCCACACCCTACTGGTTTCGCGGAGCGCACTGAGGCCGGTCGATATGTCGATGCAGGATGCGATGCGTTTCGCCGTGACCGCCGGCATGACGGCAGGTGCTCGGCGCTAGATACGCGGCCTGATCAGTTGAGTTTGAGGCGCGCGATGTCAGCCCGGACATTCTCCGCAGACCGGTTGAAGTAGCCAGCCTCTTCGTCATTGAGCTGCAGTTCCACCACTTTTTCCACGCCGCCGCTGCCGAGGACTACCGGAACGCCCATGCAGATTCCGCGCTGGTTGTATTCACCATCGAGCACGGCAACGCATGGAAGAATGCGCTTGCGTTCATGTTGAACAGAATCCACCATCGTGGCTATTGCCGCTGCCGGTGCATCGTACGCACTGCTGTTTTTGCGTAGTGCCAGGATCTCAGCACCGCCCTGGCGCGTGCGCTCGGCAATCCGGGCAACCGTCTGGGCGTCGAGGAAGCGATCAATAGGTATGCCGTTGATGCACGTGTAACGCGGCAGCGGCACCATGGTATCTCCATGACCGCCGAGCACCATGGCAGAAATGTCTTTGACAGAAAACCCGGTTTCCATGGCAACGAAACTGGCCATGCGCGTTGAGTCGAGAACTCCGGAAAGCCCGAAAACCCTGTTGCGCTCCCAGCGACTTCTTTTCCAGGCAACATAGGTAAGAACGTCCACCGGGTTGGTCACAATAAGTATCATGGCATCAGGTGCCGAGCGTACTGCCTGATCCACCGCTGCTGTCACGACCGGTACGTTGGCGTCCAGGACATCGGATCGCGACATGCCAGGTTTGCGAGGCAGCCCGGCGGTGATAATGATCATATCCGAGTTGGCCATCGCTGCAAGATCGTTGTAGCCGGTCAGCTTGGTATCAAATCCGAATATTGGTGCCGATTCTTGAATGTCCAGCGCAGTTCCCTGAGGAACGCCGTCCTTGATATCGATAAGTACCACCTCACGACACAGTTCGGCCTTTGCAAGATTGTAAGCGGTAGACTCGCCGACGCGCCCGGCTCCAACGATGGTGATCTTTTTCATGACGGCTCCTTTCTTCCCCCGGGGGACGCGGGTTTCCTGATCAGCACACAATAACTAGTATAGAACGACCCCGTCTTTGAATGTTCCCTGATCCCTGGTGTCGAGCGATCTCGCCGGCGGTTAGCCAGCTTTGCGGTAGTGTTTCGGGTAGCCGGCGCGGGCAACGCCGGAGTCGATGGCTGCCTGAGCCACCGCCGGCGGCACAACCTGGATGAGCCTCGGATCTAGAGGCTTGGGAATAATGTAGTCAGGACCATAACTCAGGCTCGCAAGCTTATAAGCCTCAAGCACCTGTGTCGGCACTGGCTCGTGCGTCAGTGCGCATAGCGCCCTGACCGCGGCAATCATCATCTGCTGGTTGACGCTGCGCGCGCGCACATCCAATGCTCCACGGAAGATGAAAGGGAATCCAAGAACGTTGTTAATCTGGTTGGGAAAATCAGACCGGCCCGTGGCCATGATCAGATCCTTGCGCACTCGTTGTGCGGCTTCGGGGCGAATCTCCGGGTCCGGATTGGAGAGCGCGAAAATGATCGGCTTGGGCGCCATGTCTGCGACCATGTCCTCCGTGACCAGATTGGCTGCGGATACGCCGACAAAGACGTCGGCATCCACCATCGCGTCCGCAAGGCTGCGGCGCTGCGTGGCACGGGCAAAACGTTTTTTGTATACGTTGAGGTCGTCGCGTCCGGAATGGATCACGCCCTTACTGTCTACCAGCAGGATGTTTTCAATGTTTGCGCCCAGCGCCACAAGCAGACCCATGGAGGTCAATCCGGCGGCACCGGCACCTAGGCAAACGATGCGCGCCTGGGCGAGTTTCTTGCCTTGCAGTTCCAGGGCGTTGAGCAGGCCGGCTGCAATAATAACTGCCGTGCCATGCTGGTCGTCATGAAATACCGGGATATCCAGGCGCTCCATGAGAGCTTCTTCGATGACGAAACATTCCGGTGCGGCAATATCTTCAAGATTGATTCCGCCAAATGTCGGGGCAATCGCCGTCACTGCGTCAATAAACTGTTCGGTCGTGTGCGATTTAATTTCGATGTCGTACACATCGATGCCGGCAAAGTACTTGAAAAGTACGGCCTTGCCTTCCAGAACCGGTTTGGCAGCCAAGGGGCCAACATTACCCAGGCCAAGTACCGCGGTTCCATCGGTGATAACCGCGACCAAGTTACCCTTGTTGGTGTAGCGGTACGCGTTCTCCGGGTCCGCAGCAATGGCGCGCACCGGTTCGGCCACGCCCGGTGTGTAGGCCAGAGACAAGTCATACTGCGAAACGCAGGGTTTGCTCGGGGTAACACTCAGTTTGCCGGGAACAGGCAAGGCGTGATAGTCGAGAGCAGCTTGTTTTAGGTCATTTTCCATACTTGTCTCAAGTTCCTGAGGGATGAACGTTGGGGTGGTTGCCGCGCATGGCCTGCCTAGGGCGATCTTGAGCTAACCGGGTGTGTAAAGGGCAGGATTCGTGTCCGACTGTTACAGTCCGCCGCTTTTATAATACACCGACATCCAGCTTGGCACCTCCCGTCCGGAGCGTTTAGCCAATTATTGGGCCAATGATCAGTTGCCCGCCGCCGCCGTGCAGTCTTTTCGCGCCATGCTGCGGGCAGACGCGCTGTCGCGCAAAGCGCGCCGTTGCAGTATAGCCACCAGGGCGCCGGCGCTGATTCGCCGATCCTGAGATCGCCCGGTATAGGCAAGTCGGGGTCCAAAAGCAAAAAGGCGCCTTGCGGCGCCTTTCATCGTTTGCTGCAAAGATGCCGCCTTGTTAGCGTTTTGCACCCATGCCGTACTTCTGACGGAACTTCTCAACTCGCCCTGCGCTGTCGACGATCTTCTGCTTCCCGGTGTAGAACGGGTGGCAGCTGGCGCAGACTTCCACCTGCAGTTCATGACCAAGGGTGGAGCGGGTCGTAAAGCTGTTGCCACAGGCACAGCTTACCTGGATTTCCTTGTATTCGGGGTGTATTCCGGCTTTCATGGGTTACCTCTGGTCTGCGGGTCGGTTAACAGGATCCCAAGGGGCGAGCATATTAAGCAAATCCCGATTGCGAAGCAAGTCCGGGTCTCCTGGCAGGTGCATCCAGAAGTGCTTCGTGCAACCGGGCGACAAAGCCGGAGAAACGCTCGTCAAACGCCACACGGTGGCTGTGCGGGGCATTGCCAGTCAATTCACCCAAGCGATGTGGCGCTGCTCGCCCACACAGACGCATCGGGTTGGACGCCGTCATCGTCGGCGACGGATGCGCTGATGCCGCACGCGTAGCGGGCTCTGTAATGGAGCCGGAGCAAAGGGGTGGCGTTTGCGGTCTTGGCTGCAGAACAACTGGCAAGAGGAGCAGATTAATGGCGAAGACAAACAGCCATCCTGTATTGCCAAGCGCCAAGTGTGGCAGGCGTACAGGCGATTCAGGGCCAATCACCGTGCGTCCGGTGTCGAGGGGCAATCCGCTGCGCAGTTTGACGAGAACCTAAGCATCAATCTCTGCAAGCCATGGAACCCGATGGCCTCCCGCAACTATCTGCCGCGCCCCGGTGCGGCGGGTCGAGATACCGAAGGACAATGGCGGGACGAGCCTGCTCGGCATTCCAACTGTCAGTCATCGCATTGCCCGGACGGTAGGCAAAGACATTTTTGAAAAGACGGCCTTCCATTCGGATTCCTGTGGGTTCCGCCCCTGAAATCGGCAAGGCAGGCACTTAGCGCAACGCGCGTTTGTTGGTGGCGCTAAGATTGGGTGCTGGAGCTCGATATCCGCGTCTACTTTGACAGTCTCCAAGATCTAATCTAATGTGCGACCCGCTACGCCGATAGCCGTGTGGGTGTTGTTGTGTGTGTCGAATGGTTAACGGCACCCATGCCGGTTGGAAGACGGCAGCCGGATGGAACGACGCAAAGGGATATCCAGGGCGGTTTCATCTCGCCGATCCTGAGCAATCTCTGATCTGCCTACTGCTTTAATCGCCGGATGCAGGAGCATTATCCCGCCATCCCGTTCAAGCGGTTCGCCGACGATGCCATCTGCCACTGCACGACGCTCGCCCAGGCGCAGCACCTGCGCCAGGTACTCGAGGCGCGGATTGTGCAGCATCGCCTGGAACTGCATCCGCAGAAGACCAGGATCACCCACTGCAAGGACAGCGGTTGCCGAGGGAGCTATCTTAACCAGTCCTAATAAGGACTTCCTCGGATATCGCTTCAGGCCCCGGCGTTTGAAGAACCGGCAGGGCGCGTCCTTCTTCGGGATCTCCCAGGGATGTGAGCAACCAGGCCGCGAAGGTAATGCGCTGGGCGTTGCATAAAAAGAGCGACTAAATTCTTGCTCTTTGCCCAGTGGCAACCAGTGCGGCCGCAGGCTGGATAATGGGAACGCTGCGAGTCGGGAGGCTCCCGCCCCGTTCTGCGATCGCCGGGGGGTGAGATTGCGGCGGGCGACTGACTTATCGAGTCAAGCGTCGTGGGCTGCGCACGCAGCCGAAAGAAATATTGAACAATGAATTTGTCTGAGAACAGGGGAAAACGCACACCATGAATGTCTGCCACAGGACTGTCACGCAGTCCAAAGCTATTCGTCTTTCTGCCCGGGTCCGCTTCATCGCTGCACTGGCTTTAAGCCTCACCCTGGTTGCCTGTGGTGGTGGCAGCGGAAGTAGTGGAGGGGCAGGGACCGCCACTCCGACCGCGGTCCTGAACCAATGGACCTGGGAGGGGGGATCCAACACCGTTGACGCCGCAGGCGTCTATGGCACGCTCGGTACCTCCGCCTCCACTAATGTCCCGGGCGCGCGGTTCGGCGCCGTCGACTGGACCGACGCGAACGGCAACCGCTGGCTCTTCGGGGGTTTCGGGCATGACTCGGCCGGGACGCGGGACTATCTCAATGACCTGTGGAAATTCAGTCCGACCTCCAACCAATGGGCCTGGGAGGGGGGATCCAACACCATTGACGCCGCAGGCGTCTACGGCACGCTCGGTACCCCCGCTCCTGGAAATATTCCCGGGGCGCGCAGGTATGCCGTCGATTGGACCGACGCGCGCGGCAACCTCTGGCTCTTCGGGGGTTACGGGTATGACTCGACCGGGACGCTGGGCGATCTCAATGACCTGTGGGAATTCAGTCCGACCTCCAACCAATGGACCTGGGAGGGGGGATCCAACACCGTTAACACCGCAGGCGTCTATGGCACGCTCGGTACCCCCGCCTCCACTAATGTCCCGGGCGCGCGGTCCGGTGCCGTCGCCT
>JAKBDW010000104.1:0-7716 GCA_021834245.1 Pseudomonadota bacterium | reverse complement strand
CATGCTGCCCGACGGTTTCAGCACGCGCCGCGGGCGACGCGCCGCCTATTTACACCGCGACGCGGTCAATCAACGCCTGCGTGCGCGCCGCGGGGCGCGACTGACCGCGTTAACCTGCGGTGGCGCCATTCCCGACAACGCTGATTACCAGGTGCTTCTCGCCCCCTCCGACGTTTTCATCGGTACTTTGAACGAGGATTTTGCCGTCGAGAGCATGGTTGGCGACATCTTTCAGCTGGGCAATATGTCATATCGAATTCTCAAAACAGAACTTGGCCGGGTACATGTGGAAGATGCAAACGGTCAACTGCCCACCATTCCATTCTGGCTCGGGGAAGCTCCGAGTCGCAGTGACGAACTTTCGGCAGCAGTGTCTCGTCTGCGCGACTATGTCGCCAAGACATTGGCCAACCTCGACCCAGACGGGCTGGCCCATGCAAGCTTTCAATTGATGACGGAAACCGGTCTGACAAAGAACGCTGCCGACCAGATTACGCAATACCTTGGCGCCGCCAAGGGCGTGCTTGGCACAATTCCGACACAGCAGACGATCGTTCTTGAGCGCTTTTTCGATGAGAGCGGTGGCATGCAGTTGGTTATCCATACTCCATTTGGCAGCCGCATCAATCGCGCATGGGGGATTGCTTTGCGCAAGCGCTTCTGCCGCAAATTCAATTTTGAACTGCAGGCAGCGGCAACGGATGATGCGATAGTACTGTCGTTAGGCGAGACCCATAGCTTTTCGCTGGACGAGGTCGGGCACTATCTGCACAGTAGTAGCGTTCGCGATGTCCTGATACAAGCATTATTGGCTGCGCCACTGTTCACAACCCGGTGGCGCTGGAATGCCACGACCGCGCTTGCTATCAAGCGTTTTCAAGGCGGGCGCAAAAATCCACCGCAACTGCAGCGCATGCAGGCAGAAGACCTGGTCGCAGTTGTTTTTCCCGACCAGATTGCCTGCGCCGAAAACATTGTTGGCGATCGTGAAGTACCTGATCATCCTTTAGTGAACCAGACAATTCTCGACTGCCTGCATGACGCTATGGACCTTGACGGTCTGGTTGCCTTGCTGTGCTCCATAGAAAGCGGCGCCATCTGCCTCGTTGCGCGCGATCTGCCGTTACCTTCCCCGCTCGCCCGGGAAATCCTGAACGCGAAACCATACGCGTTTCTCGACGACGCACCACTCGAAGAAAGACGCACTCAGGCGGTTATGAACCGGCGTTGGCTTGATCCTGCGAGCGCGGCGGACTTTGGGCAACTTGATGCCGAGGCCATTCGGCGCGTGCGCGACGAAGCCTGGCCCGTGGCAAGCAGCCCCGATGAACTGCATGACGCACTGATGCTGCTCGGAGCGATAGCGGAGGACGAAGGCGCGGCAAACAGCTGGGAGAGGCATTTTGCGACCCTTATTTCAACCGGGCGCGCTGCGCGGCTGCACTCGACCGGTGGAACACTTTGGGTAGCAACCGAACAATTGCCGATGCTGCTAGCCGTTTTTCCCGGTGGCCATGTTGATCCGAAAACCGACGTGCCGCCGAAATTCGCGCTACGCGTCTGGACACACGAACAGGCATTCACCGAATTAATGCGCGGCCGCCTTCAAGGGCTCGGGCCTATCTCCGTCTCGGCTCTTGCGCGCAAAACCGGTTGCGACGAAGTAGCTACCGAACATGCGCTCCTGAAACTGGAGACGGAAGGCTTTGCTTTGCGCGGTCGGTTTACGCCTGACCTGCGCGTCGGCATGACAGAGTGGTGCGAACGTCGCCTCCTTGCGCGCATTCACCGCTACACAATAAAGAAACTTCGCGCTGATATTGAGCCGGCTAGCGCAAGCAACTTTCTGCGCTTCCTTTTGGAATGGCATGGGCTCGGGGACGGCCTGCAACCTGAGGGCCCACAGGCTCTCGCTGCTATCCTCGAACAACTTGAAGGCTTTGAGGCGGCATGCAGCGCATGGGAGTCGGATATATTGCCTGGCCGAATGCAACAATACGATCCACAATGGCTAGACAGCTTGTGCCTTTCCGGTCGCGTCGTATGGGGGCGTTTTGCGCCGCCGCGTACGATTTCTGGAAGGAAGCGGGCCGCTGCGCCTGTGCGCAGCACGCCAATTGCACTGCTCACTCGCCGACATCTCGAAGTCTGGTATACGCAGTTGGAAAAGGAGCGCAATGGCGTGCGACTTTCAGCACAAGGACAGGCCCTGACCGACTATCTGCGCACGCATGGTGCATCATTTTTTGACGAGATAGTGCATTCCAGCGGATTACTCACAAGTCAGGCTGAAAGTGCATTGGGCGAACTAGTCGCCGCCGGTGTGGTTAACTCCGACAGCTTCAGCGGCCTGCGCGCGCTACTGATATCTCCGGATCGACGCCGCAATCGGCAGAAACGCCGGCATGCTGCTCGTTTCGGTATAGAGGACGCCGGCCGCTGGGCGCTTTTGCAACCACAGGCCGCGGTAGTGACGGCACAGGCGGCAGAAGTGACTGATACGGCAATCGAACACATCGCGCGCGTTCTGTTGCACCGCTATGGGGTGATTTTCAAACGCATGCTCGAGCGTGAGGGCGCATGGCTACCTCCGTGGTACCAATTGCTGCGCGTCTACCGGCAGCTTGAGGCGCGCGGCGAGATTCGCGGTGGCCGATTCGTCAACGGCTTTTCTGGGGAGCAATATGCATTGCCGGAAGCCGTGGAAAATTTGCGCAAACTGCGGCGCAAGCCCGCGACCGCCCGTCTTGTGACGGTAAGCGCGTCGGACCCTCTGAATGTCCTCGGCATAATTACTCCGGGGATGCGCGTCCCGGCCCTAGCGACTAATCGCATTCTGTTTCGCGGAGGCGTTCCGATAGCCGTGCATATGGGAGGCAAGACACATTTTCTCGAACCACTAGATCCTGCCCAGGAATGGGAGGCTCGCAACGCGTTACTGCGCCCGCAACCAGCCGGTTCGGAGCCGGGCTATATTAACTAGCAAGATGTCCGGCATGCATCCCATTTGCCTGTCGGTCCATCGGCCTGCTTGATCTACGGCTTCGACGAGCCGGGACAGGATATCGGTGTGTCGTCGCGCAGCGAATACAGCCGCCCACACCGAAAATTATCCTCGCTCCTGCTCGCCCACCGGCTCAGCATCATGGCTTTGCGGATGAGCAGTGCGCAAACAACCAGCCTCCGTGTCCCAATAAACCGGCTTTTCAGTCTGCAACAGGTGCAGTAAATTACGAAAGTCCTCTCCATCGAGGTTGCTGAGCCAATAAAGATCGGTCAGGCGCAGTGCATTACGCAGCACAATCTTGCCGACACCGCATTTATCCGGACGACCCGATGGCACCCACTCCGCGTAGTAATTGCCTATGGTCACGACAGCCATTGCGGGCTCCTCGAAATATCGACATCGTCGATGATGGCAGAACTCAGGCAATCCCAAAGAGCGCTACACTTGGGTGTATTCCGTTGCTACCGGCACCTGCAGAGGATAAACCTTAACGGCGGCTGATCCCCACAGTACCAGATTGAGTTCGGCCGGGACCCGCACCTGCGGGTGGTCCGGAATAACGCGTGGCGTAAAATGCGCCGCCGGGCGCGCACTGGTAAGCCGACAATGGTACATGTATCCGTTCACTGTCCCCGGCAGCGAGGCTTCGCGTTGCATCAGTTGGCGTACCGGTGCCTGCGAACCCATCGGGTCGGCATAAAGTTCAACTGCCACCGCCTCAGGCGGAATTTCCCCGAGATATACTGGCAACGCGAACGACCACCCCTCGCGCTCGCGCCATGCTTCCAGATCACCCAGATGAACGGCCTGCCAATGGCGTATGAGATTGGCATTCCAGGCACGCAGCTCTCGCGCCAACGCGCCGTTTTTCGCGGTTCGCGCGTTGAAGGCGGCGGCAGCTGGCACATACATCGACCCCACATACTCACGCACCATGCGGTTAGAACTGAAGCGCGGCGCAAGCTGTGCCATGCTGGCGCGAATGCGCGCCACCCAGTCACGCGGAATCCCCTTTACATCACGCACATAGAATGCGGGCACCACTTCCTGCTCCAGAATACGGTAAAGCTGGTCCGCCTCGATGTCATCCCGGCCAGGCTCTGAATGCTCGCGACCGTCCCCGAGCGCCCAACCAACTTCCGGCGCATAGGCTTCGGCCCACCAGCCGTCCAGCTCTGAAAAATTGAGCCCACCATTAACTAGGACCTTCATTCCACTGGTGCCGCAGGCCTCCCACGGACGCCGCGGCGTGTTGATCCACAAATCCACCCCCTGCACCATTTGTTGTGCCAGCGTCATGTCATAATCCTCGAGAAATACCGCATGCGCTCGCACTTCCGGACGACGCACAAACTCGGCCCACTCGCGCACGAACTCCTTGCCAACTTGATCCTGCGGATGCGCTTTTCCGGAAACGATGATCTGCACGGGGCGATCACGGTTTGTCAGCAAGCGCACAAGACGCTGCGTGTCATGCAACAAAAGATTCGGTCGTTTGTACTCGGCAAACCGCCGGGCAAATCCGAGTGTGAGAGCGTTCGGATCCAGAATATCGTGTGCGCGCGCAACGGCATTCGCGTCTGCACCGCGCTGCCCGAGCTGGCGCGCTAGACGCTCGCGGGCATAATGCACGAGATCGCCGCGCTCGCGTCCACGGAAGGTCCACAAAGCATCATCGCTCAATGTCGCGATCGCCGGACCGAGCTGTTCCAGAGTACCCAGCCATCTGTCCTTGCCGCAGGATTCGGTCCACAATGCATCGGCCCACGGTGAATCCCAGGTGGGTACATGCACACCGTTGGTAATATGTGTTACCGGCACGTCGTGTTGTGGCCAGCGCCGGTACAAATCTTGGAATATTCGACGGCTTACCTGCTCGTGCAAGCGACTAACGCCATTGATTGCACCGCAGGTTCGCGCTGCCAGAAAGGCCATATTGAACGGCTCGCTGCTGTCCGCCGGATTAAGCTGTCCCAACGCCATGATTTCTGCCGGCGATACACCAAGATCGCGTGCGTAGGTGCTGCCGTAACGCGCCAGTAACGTAGGTTCATAGGTGTCGAAACCGGACGAGACTGCAGTATGGGTGGTGAAGATATTAGCCGCACGCGTTGCCCATAGCGCTTCCCAAAATTCCACATGGTGCGCATCCATATAGGACCGTGCCCGTTCCAGAGTAACGAACGCGGCGTGCCCCTCATTAAGGTGGCACACCTGCACGTCGAGTTTCAGAGCCTCTATCACCCTCCAACCACCGATTCCCAGCGCGATTTCCTGCACTAGGCGCATTTCATTGCCGCCACCGTAAAGCTTTCCCGTGATGCTGCGGTCGCGTGGACTATTGAGCGGATCGTTACTATCCAGCAGATACAAGGTGATGCGGCCCACCTGCACCTGCCAGACTCGGAAGTGCACGGTGCGTCCGGGAAAATCGATCGATATATGTAACCAGCCACCCGAATCGACTTCCGTCGGAATCACCGGCATGCTGGTGGTGTCGTTGTACGGGTAGGTTTCTTGCTGGTTGCCTGCGGCATCGATTATCTGACGGAAATATCCTTCCTGATACAGCAGACCGACACCCACCAGAGGAACTCCCAGATCGCTGGCCGCCTTGAGATAGTCGCCCGCAAGGATACCGAGACCACCGGCGTAGAGCGGTAGCGCCTCCCCGAGACCGAACTCCATGCTGAAATAGGCCGTACGCACCGCACTGACGGCCGGTGAAGCGTCGCCCCAGCAACAGCGGCTCAAGTATTCGGCTCTAGAGGCGACCAATCGATCGAGTTCGGCGCGAAACTTGGAATCCTGCATCAGAGATTGCATGCGCCCGCGCGCCAGATTTTGCAGTATTTCGTACGGATTTCGCGTCAGCGCCCAACCTTCAGGGTCGATCATTTCCCATAGCGCGTCGCCAGCGTGGCTCCATGTCCACAGCACGTCGGCAGCGAGCTCTGCTAGGGCGTGGAGTTCCGCTGGCAGTTCTACCGGGACCGGATTGCGCGTCATTACCATAGTCTGCTCTCTCCCAGGCGTCGCGCTGATGGGCAGCGCTTGCCGCTTTCAAGAAGACCATTTCCAGTCGCGCACCTCTGGCATGTCTTCACCGTTAAGCGCGATGTACTGGCGATGCGCGAAGCGTTTGTCACGCATTGCCTGCTTGAGGTGCGCTGCACGATAACCAAGCGAAGGCACCCGGTCGATAACATCTTCCACGAGATGGTACCTATCGAGATCATTGCGAACCACCATGTCAAATGGAGTGGTCGTTGTGCCCTCCTCCTTGTATCCGCGCACATGCAGATTTGCGTGATTCTTCCGCCGGTACGTGAGGCGGTGAATCAACCATGGATAGCCGTGGTAGGCAAAGATCACCGGCTTGTCGGTAGTAAAAAGTGCGTCAAACTCTTTGTCCGGCAAACCATGCGGATGTTCTTCATTTGGCTGCAGCGTCATAAGGTCAACGACGTTCACAAAGCGCACACGCAGATTGGGCAGATGCCGGCGCAACAGGTCGACCGCAGCCAAGGTTTCAAGGGTCGGAACGTCGCCAGCGGCCGCCATAACGACATCGGGCTCCCCTGCCTCGTCATTGCTCGCCCAATCCCAAATGCCAATGCCTGCGGCACAATGCCGGTCAGCCGCGTCAATATCGAGCCACTGCCACTCCGGCTGTTTGCCTGCGACGATTACGTTGATCAGGTTTCGACTGCGCAAACAGGCGTCGACAACGTACAACAATGTGTTCGCATCGGGCGGAAGATAGACTCGAATGACTTCGGCCTTCTTGTTGACAACGTGGTCGATAAACCCAGGATCTTGGTGTGAAAAGCCGTTGTGGTCCTGACGCCAAACATGGGAAGTGAGCAGGTAATTAAGGGATGCTATTGGTCGGCGCCATGGAATTTCCCTGCCTGCCACCTTGAGCCACTTGGCATGCTGATTGAACATTGAATCGACGATGTGAATAAACGCCTCATAGCAAGTAAACATGCCATGGCGGCCGGTGAGCAGATATCCTTCAAGCCAGCCCTGGCACGTATGCTCCGAAAGTATCTCCATCACCCGCCCGTCATGGGCCAACCGATCATCTTCCGGCAACATTTCAGCCATCCAGGCGCGCTTGGTCACCTCAAGTAGCGCATCGAGGCGATTGGAAACCAATTCGTCTGGTGCCATGACACGAAAGTGCTTTTGCTCTTGATTGGCCTTCATTACATCGCGCAAAAACCGTCCCGCCGTTCGCGTGGCCTCGCCCTGCACCGCACCGGGCCGCGGGACATCAAGCGAATATTCGCGAATGTCTGGCAAGACCAATTGCTTAAGCAGCGCCCCGCCGTTGGCGTGTGGGTTGGATCCCATGCGCCTTGCGCCCTCGGGGGCCAGCGCAGCGAGCTCGGGAAGCAGACTACCGTCATCGTCAAAAAGCTCCTCAGGCTTGTAACTTCTTAGCCACTGCTCGAGAAGCTTGATGTGCTGCGGTTTGGTGGCCATTTCGGCAAAGGGTACTTGATGGGATCGCCAGGAACCTTCGGTCTTGTTTCCGTCCACTTCCGCCGGCCCGGTCCAGCCCTTGGGGGAGCGCAGCACGATCATGGGCCAGCGGGGTCGCTGCGCCATGTCGTGCATACGTGCTTCGCTTTGGAGCTCTTTGATCTCGGCAATGATGCGATCGAGAGTCTGCGCCATCAGCTGATGCATCGCTTGTG